>JAFGQH010000064.1 GCA_016935815.1 Bacilli bacterium
TACAAGAAATAATTTATAATTGCAACTTTATCACTAAATATTGCGGTTATTTAATGAATTCTTTAGGAATTTGAAGCGGAATCTTCATCAGATTCGTCTATGAATTCGACTTTGTCAATGTCTTTAAATTTGTCAGACAAACGCTCTACACGAGTATTAACCTTATCGGTATCCTTCTGCAAAGTTTCAATGGTACGATTAAGTTTCGACCATTCATCTCCAAAGATTCGAAAGTCTTTTTTGAGTTTTTTCAATTGGTCGATTATCTCTTTTGTATGCTTGTTGTATTCGAAATCGATAATGATCGCCTGGAAAGAAGACAATAGCGGGACAAGGGTAGTCGGTGACACAATGGTTACATTTTTATTACGTGCATATTCAACTACATTCAGGAGTTTCGAATGCAACAATGCGAGGATTCCATCGCTTGGGACAAACATGATTGCGTATTCAGTAGTAACTCCTGTAATGATGTATTTCTTGGCGATGTCAGTGATATGTTTCTTCACTTCTTGACCGAAGCTACTAATGAGACTTTCCTCTTCTTGTTTTGACAAGTCTTTGTTATCGAACAATTTCGCGTACGATGAATAAGGGAATTTGGAGTCGATTGCAATCATACCTTTTGGTTCTGGCAAGAATATGACCGCATCAGCACGAACCGGCCCGTCTTTGGTTTCTTTGAATGTATATTGAGTATCATACAATCTTTTGTTATCTCCAAAAACACTCAATAACAGTTGATTGAGTTGATATTCACCAAAGGATCCTCTCGCTTGATTATTGGACAATATCGTTTGCAAACTGACCATCTCTTCAGAGAGGTTTTGGATCTTCTTCTGAGCATCGTCAATGACCTGAACTCTCTCGGCGATTTTGGTAAATGTTTCATTGGTATCATGGAATCCTTTCGATAAGCGCTCTTCTACTTTTGAATTGATTTCAAACATCTTCTTTTCGACGCTCTCATTCAAAGAAGAAAAATCCTTGTTCAGATTCTCTTTGATTTTCTCCTGAAAATTGACCAACTCTTTGTTTACATTCAAACGGAATTCTGTGATATTCTCGCTAGATGATTCCGATTGTTTTTGAAGTTGCTCACTCACAGCTTTATTAAAATCAAGCATGGATTCATAAATGCTCTTTGTTACATTGGATTCCATTCCTCTGACTTTATCGGTAATGGAATCTTCAAATCCATCAAGATTCGAATCGTTCCCTCGCTTCATTAGGATCATACCGACAAACAAAAGTGTCAAAAGTGACAGAATTGCGGCTATTAATGATAGAATTTCTGCTAAACTCATAGGGTTCCTCTTTTCTTAGAATATAGGACTGAACAAATTAAACAGTCCTTGGATGATACGAGCTATGATTCCTCGCTTTTTCCAGTGTTCCAATTTGATTTCAGTGGAATGAGTCAAATCATCTTGGAAACTCTGCAATAATTTATCAATCGATTTATTTTCAAATATCGTTGTCACCTCAAAATTGAGATGGAAACTCCTTGGATCAAAATTGACGGATCCAACAGAAGCTAAGGCATCATCAATAATCAATATCTTGGAATGGACAAAATGATCTGTATATTCGTAGATTCTAACCCCTAGTTTCAAAAGCTGCTCGTAATAGGACTCGGTCGCATACCCAACCGTTTTGTAATCGTGTTTCCCAGGTACTAGTAATTCAATCTCAACTCCTGTTTTCACGGCGATTTGGATAGCTAACATCAATTCGGATTCGATAATCATATATGGTGTAACGATTTTTATGCTTTTTTTTGCGGTATGCATCATCTTATAATAGACATCCCGAATCAATCCATTCTCGAAATCCGGTCCGGATTCGATGACAGAAATCATTCCGGGAAAATGTTCATCCGTTTTATCCATCGGTTTATCAATTACATCGTTGGTAATGTAATACCAATCTTTTACGAACACATTCTGTATGCTGGATACCCCATTCCCCTTTAAAATAACGTGAGTATCTCTCCAGAATCCGAATTTAGGATCCTTATGGTTGTATTCGTCACCTAGATTCATTCCTCCAACAAACCCGATCTTGCCATCGATCACAATGGCTTTTCTATGATTGCGGAAATTCAAATTGGAGTTAAAAATAGATAAGGACTGAGGATCAAAAACACCTATATGCACTCCTGAGTTGTGTAAAGCTTTCATATATTTATAATTGAGATGTTTATTGGAGCCCATGTGATCATAGATAAGATAAACATTGAGTCCTTGTTCTGCTTTTTCTTTTAGAATGTTCAGAACTTCTGTTCCGATAATATCTGTTTTTATGATGTAAAATTCCATGAAGATATAGTCTTTTGCTTTCTGCAATTCGTTTATCAATCTGGGGAAGAACTCGTCTCCATTATTTAAAATCTCCATATGCGTATCATTTTGATAAACCGCTCTCCCTGTCGATGTATGAATGAATCGAAAGATATCTCCAAATGCGGATTTATCATAATCGGGAAGCGTTGCCTCTTCCAATCCCAAAAATGCTTTAGAAGCAATCAAAGGACGAAATTTGGAGAGTCGTTTGATTTGATAATCACGAGCGAATATATAGTATAAGATTATGCCTATAAAAGGATTCAATAACAAGATTAGAATCCAATGGCTTTTATTATATGCATATTCCGGTTTTAGTAAAATCCTGACAATCAACCCGAGCGACATGAGCCAAATGACTGTCAGAATGATATAGATTGCGATATTGTTCTTGATAACGATCGATAAGGATGAAATATGTAATCCTACAATCAAAAAGAACGAATAGACAAATTCGGCAAGAATGATCAAACCGAACACCATATACCCTCGTTTCATATAAGCCTCCGCTGTATCATTCTACCATATATTTGATATTTTGTTAATCCATGATATTACATTCGCTAACGAATCAAAGTGTTTTCGCTTTCTTCGCAAAACGCAGCACAGATTGGATTGCTGATAAACAATTTGATTTGGATGAATATGTCTCTCCGGAAACAATTAATTGACTGTTAGCGGAATAGAGATTGTATTGATATCGATTCTGTTTATCTTTGTAGATTGTAAAGCTTTGTTGGTCGATTGCATTTTGAATCGTTTCCAATCCATTGACCGCAGTTTGTTTTGAAGAATACCGCTGAGAAACCAATAAGACTTGCCCATTTGAAGCGAGTAATCGAACAAAGAAATCTTTCGTTCCTTCTTTGATGATTTCAAACTTGCCATTTTCCTTGGCTTCAATCTTTTGCCTTGGTACGACTTCCTCTCTCACTTCAGATGCTGGTATTTCTTGCAGATCGATTATTTTATTTGCTTGATAGAAATTCTTGACAGAATCCACTGCGGATTCTGTTTTTTTGATTGTACTATAAAACTCCCCTGATGCGATCACTCTAGCATTTCTTGCATCAAACAGATCGAAATGTGAGAAATCAGATTTATCCGTTGAAATTTCGAATTTTCCACCATCGACTGCTTTCTTAAATGTTTCGATTCCGGATTTCGCACCTTTGCGAGAGGAATACCCAAAGGATACAACCAAAACTTCACCGTTGGATGCTTTCAAACGATACTTAAATAGCCCCGCCTCCGGATAGATTTCATATTTTCCGGAAGGAGACTTCTTTTCATCAGGCGTTGTTTTTTCCGATTTTTGAACGGTTTCAGGTACTGGAGTTTTTTTAACTTCCACTTTTGGTTCTTCTTTTGGTTTTTGTGTTTCCACAGGTTTTACCATCGGCTGTGACGATGGTACTTTTGTCTCAGAATTCTGTATCTTAGCTTGTTCTGCAAGTTTTTCTTGTTGGAGTTTTGCGTCTTTTTGTTTCTTTTTCTTTTTACCAAATAACCACATACTAATCACCTCTTAACCCGATTATATCAAATATATAATACAGATTAAAGTGATACGTTGGTAGTTCTTATATTTTTACACTTTTTTCACGTTAAACACAAGAAATCGCAAATAAAAAAACACAGGGTGTGGAGTCCTGCGTCTTTTTTATTTGGCATTGTATTAACGTTTGCTGAATTGTGGTGCTCTACGTGCTTTTTTAAGACCGTATTTCTTACGTTCTTTGGCACGAGGATCCCTTGTGATTAAGCCAGCTGGTTTCAAGATTTTTCTGTACTCAGGGTTGACTTCCAACAAAGCTCTGGTGATTCCCAGACGGATTGCTCCTGCTTGTCCGATTAGTCCGCCACCGCGTACGTTTACGGAAATATCAAATGTGTTTTCGTTTGCAGTAAGAACTAGGGGTTGTGATACGTCAAGTCTTGCAAGTGATGATGGGATGTATTCTTCGAACTTGCGTCCGTTACATGTGATCACACCATTACCTGGGCGAAGTATAACGCGTGCAACAGATGATTTTCTTCTACCTGTTCCACGATACATTACTGTGTTAGCCATCGTATCCTCCTATCCTTTCAATTCCATAACAGCAGGTTGTTGAGCCTGGTGTTTGTGGTTTTCTCCTGCGTAAACAAAGAGTTTTTTATACATTTGATTTCCTAATTTACCTTTCGGTAACATTCCCTTGATTGCAAGTTCAACCATTCTAGTTGGTTTTTCTTGCATTAAGACTTTCGCTGTTTTTTCTTTCAAACCACCAGGGTAATTGGAATGAGTATAATATTTCTTATCGTCCCATTTGTTTCCTGTCAATTCGATTTTGTCTGCGTTGACAACGATGACATAGTCTCCACAATCCACGTGTGGTGTATATGTAGGCTTATGTTTCCCGCGAAGCACAGTGGCTACTTCCGTAGCCAAACGGCCAAGTCTTTTCCCAGCAGCGTCCACAACAAACCATTCACGCTTGATTGTGTTCTCATTTGCCATAAAAGTTTTCATTTTATACCTCCTTATAAGTAAAAAGGCTTGTGGGTTATAAAATAAAAATGTACCTTAATTATCATATCATTTTCGACTTTTTATGTCAACAAATTTCGATTGACAGTTGAAAATAAATTTACGAGATTTTAGAACCTGGATTCAATGCGTTCGCACCTTCGATAACGTGAAGTTCTCCTTCTTCGTTTTCTGCGGCTAAAATCATACCTTCCGAGAGTTCTCCTCTGAGTTTCACGGGTTTCAGATTCGCAATGATCAATACCGTCTTTCCAACCATATCATCCGGTTGGTAGAATTTTGCGATTCCGGATACGATATTGCGGACCTTGTCTCCAGTATCGACTTTCATTACCAGAAGTTTGTCCGCATTCGGATGATAAGCTGCTTCCAAAACTTTACCGGCACGAATGTCAATCTTTGAAAAATCGTCAATTGTGATTTCCGGAAGGATTGGTTCTATCTCCGGTTCTTTTAATGAAGTATCCAACATCCAGCTGCGAATGATTTCAGATTCTTGCTCTTCATCCAATCTTGGGAAGAGATGAGCCGCTTTCTTGACAACTTCATAGGATTCTTTGGAACCAAAAACAAGACTTTCAAATCCCTGGAATTCCTCATCCACGTTCAGATATCCATACACTTTTGGGCAGGTTTCCATCAGGAACGGTTGATATAAGACGGTGATGATTCGAATGCTTTCTAGCAGGTGATACATGACGGATTCCAATGCGGTCTTGGTTTCTTCTTGTTTGGCAAGATCCCATGGAGATGTGTCGTCAATTAGTTTGTTGGTTCTTCCAACCAAAATGCTGAGAGCTTTCAAAGCGTCTCCTAATTTGAATTCATCCATCAATGTTTGATAGTCTTGAACGGCCACTTTTGCGACTTGCCCCAATTCTTGTTCGAACTGAATCAATGAATGATCGTGTTTTGTCTTCTGAACTTTTCCGCCAAAATACTTGTTGACCATAGAAATGGTTCTAGAAACCAAATTTCCATAATCGTTGACCAAATCCGTATTAATTCGTTTGATATAATCTTCTGGAGTAAATACTCCATCATTTCCGTATTGGATTTCCCGTACGATATAATATCGGAATGCATCCAGTCCATATCGTTCAACGAGTTGTTCCGGATAGATGACATTTCCTTTGGATTTTGACATTTTTCCATCTTTCATCAGATACCAGCCATGAACATAGAGGCGGAATGTGATCGGGATGTTCAAAGCCAATAACATGATTGGCCAATAGATTGCATGGAAACGCAAGATATCTTTTCCAACTACATGAACGACTTCATTCCCGTTGACCCAGTATTTTTGATATAGGGAATCGTCTTTTGACCCATATCCCAAAGCGGTAATATAATTGCTCAATGCATCAATCCAGACATAGACAACATGTTTCGGATTTGATCTGACTTTAACCCCCCAAGAAAATGCTGTTCTGGAAACAGATAAATCCA
This sequence comes from Bacilli bacterium, assembly GCA_016935815.1. Classification (GTDB taxonomy): domain Bacteria; phylum Bacillota_I; class Bacilli_A; order Izemoplasmatales; family Hujiaoplasmataceae; genus 4572-104. The sequence goes on from JAFGQH010000064.1 coordinate 6,331, forward strand.
AAAGTCCTGACTTGATGAAAGAAACGACTTCGTTCTTTCTGGTTTCTGGGAAGATAAAATTTGGATTTTGATCGATGAATTCCAATAATCTATCCGCATATTTGGATAATCTAAGGAAATAGGTTTCTTCTTTTAAAACCGTGGTAGGTTGTCCACAGTCCGGACATTTGTCTCCATCCACTAACTGTGTAGGAGTAAAATAGGATTCACAACTAACACAGTAGTTTCCGGTGTATTCTCCTAGGTAGATGTCATCATTCGCTAATAGTTGTTCAAAGATTTCTTCGACGACATCTTCGTGACGTTTTTGGGTAGTCCGAATGAAATCATCATTTTGAATCTCAAGTTGTTTCCACAAGTCTTGTGCTAATCCGGCAATATAATCCACATGTTCCTGCGGAGTTTTACCATTCGCTTTGGCCGCTTCTTCAATCTTTTGTCCGTGTTCATCGGTTCCGGTCAAAAACCGAGTATCGTACCCTTTTAGTTTCTTATACCGCGTAACGCTATCACATAAGCAGGTAGTATATGCGGACCCGATATGGAATTTTGCGCTTGGGTAATAGATTGGTGTTGTTATATAAAATGTTTTACTCATAATATCTCTCCATTAATATACGATTTGTTTCTGTAGTTTTTCCAGTGCTTTCTTTGTCAAAACCGTTTCTACGATTTTAAATACAAATTCGTAAACGACTCCTACTGACCTTCCGGTGATAAACAATCCGTCTCTTACGACTTTTTCATCCACACGAATGGCTTTTCCCATTTCCTTCTGCGTTCCTGGAAATGAAATGTATTTGCGCCCATCCATGATGCCCAAGGCACCAAATACTGTCGGAGCCGCACAGATGGCCATCAACCATTTCTTGTGTTCAAAGAATTCCTGAACCAGTTTTAATACCGATTCTGTCTTCCTCAAAACAGAAGAATGACCACCTCCCGGAATGAATAGACCATCATAATCCGATTCATTTGTTTTTTTCATCATTTTGTCAGCGACTACCACAGTTCCTTTGGAACCTGTTACGGTTTTCTTGTTAAAGACGGAAACCAGATCGATCTCGATTTCCGTGCGTCTTAATAAATTCACAGTCGCTAATGCTTCGGTATCTTCAAATCCGTCTGATATCAAACAAGCGAATTTCATAAGATCACCCTTTCTTTATGGTTTGATTTAAGTAATCTTGATAGATTTTGTTTTTTGGGATTCCCGTCATTTCAGAAACGCGTTTCATCGCTTCGGTTTTCTTCATTCCCGATTCCAGAAAATAATCGACTTGATCGACTATGCTCAGGTTTGATTTTGCTTGGGTTTCCTGGTACCCCTCGATGACGATGACAAGCTCACCTTTCAGTTCTCCTACCTGCTCATATTCGGATAAAGTCCCGCGAATGATCTCCTCATAACTCTTGGAGATCTCTCTGGCGATGACGAAATTCCTATTTCCAAGTATATCATACATATCAGCTAGAGTTTGTTCGATACGATGAATTGCTTCATAGAAAATCAAAGTTTCTTTCTGATATCGAAGATCCTCCAAAGATGCTCTGCGCTTGGTCGCCTTGACATCTAGGAATCCATAGAAAAGAAACGGATGGGTTTGGATTCCCGACATAACCAATGCCGGTAATAAAGCATTGGCTCCAGGAAGAGCAACCACGTTGAATCCCGCTTTCATGGTTTCTTTTACGACAATTGCGCCGGGATCACTCACCAAGGGCATTCCGGCATCCGATACGATACCTATATTTCGTCCTTGTTTCAAATCATCCAAAATCAGGTCGACTTTCGCAGATTCGTTGTGTTCATGCAAACTAATAACCGTTTTCTTAATATCATAATGACGCAATAGCTTCAGAGTGACTCTGGTATCTTCGGCGTACAACTTGTCCACTTGCTTCAATGTATCTAAAGCGCGCAAAGTGATATCGCTTAAATTACCGATTGGAGTAGGAATCAAATATAGAGTTTTGGTTTCATTCTGATAATTCAGATTGCGAATCATACAGCACATCTCCTAGATGAAAGATCCGTAACACTTCTTTTGTATATTCGCCTGATCTTTCATAGATATATAATGGTTCTTCCACAATCAAACTTCCGTGATTGCCGTTAAACTTGGCTTCCACCATGACCATTGTAGCAGGTTTGTCATGTTTGGTAAAAACGAATCTCATGCGTTTCACGATGAATCTGTTTTCTTGGAAACGTAGAAAGATTTCATCTATTCGATTTGCTCGATGAATCATGAAGAATGTTCCGCCCGTGGATACCATTTGTTTTGCAGCTTGAATAACGCCTTCCAAATCGATCGTGATTTCATGTCTAGCCATGGTTTGACTATCCAATTTATTCACAAACGAAGAATCATGATATTTAAAGAACGGAGGATTGACTGTCACGATATCAATACTATTGGCCGGAAGAATGGATCGTAGATCGCGCATATCACACTTCGTTATCGTGACCTGGTTTTCCAAAGCATTCAAAACAACGCTCTTTTTTGCCAATTCAATCATATCATCTTGAATCTCAATTCCAATGATAGGTTTGTCTGTTTTCAAAGATAAATAGAAAGGTATCGGTCCAAGACCGGTACCTAGATCCAGTATCTTGTTTGCTTTTTGGTTTATGCGTACAAAATCCCCCAGTAGCAAAGAGTCCAATGAGAATCGGAATAAGTCTTTCCTCTGAATGATTTTTAGTCCGTCATATGCCAACAAGTCATGAATCTCTTCTCTTATCATATTATTCCTCGAGATTCAACAATTCTTTGTCTTCTACAGAAAGATCATCTTGTGCGTTGTCAGTTTCATATCCGGCAAGTTCGTTCACGCTGTAATTGTGAAGAGACCCATCCATCATGACGGTGACTTGTTGCATGATATAATTCACTTGAGACACGGTTCCCATACCATCAGGGGTTTGCACTTTCGAGTTCAACTTAGGCATGCTCTTGCGCATTTCTTTATAATTATCATCTTCATATTTGATACAGCACAACAACTTTCCGCAAATACCGGAAATGTTATTCGGATTCAATGAAAGATTTTGATTTTTTGCCATTTTGATAGATACCGGTTGGAATTCCGTTAGGAATCTCGTGCAACAGGTTTCTCTTCCGCACGGTCCAAGTCCACCTAAGACTTTCGCTCCGTCTCTCGTTCCCACTTGCCGAAGTTCGATTCTGACATGGAATTCATTTGCCAGATCTTTAACCAATTCACGGAAATCAACGCGACCTTCCGCGTTGAAATAGATGATCAGTTTAGAACGATCAAGCGTGTATTCACAATTGAGAAGTTTCATCTCCAACCGATTCTTCTTGACGAACTCTTCGGTTTTTTTGAGTACGATTGGTTCGCGTTCCGCGTTCTCTTCGTTATCGCGAAGATCATATTCATTTGCAAGTCTGACAATCGGTTTTAATGGCGAGACTAGTTCCTCGTTCTTGATTGTCATGCGTTCGCTGACAACCGTGCCTAACTCAATTCCTCTTGCGGTTTCTACCACAACTTTGTCACCTAAGGTGACATTGATATTCGATGTATCGAAATAGTATTTTTTACCGAGGCGATTAAATTGAATCGCTACTACAGTGTGTTCCATATTTGTAACCTCTTTCTAAGCAAGTTAGCATTTTATCAAATGCCAGTTTGTTGTTGATGTTGAATTTCAGTCTTGATTTCAGACTAAGCATATCGGATAGATTTTCTTCGATGTATTTTTGAGACATTTTCTCAGACAATTGTTTGATCGTATCAGATTCGTCCATAAAACAAATATCATCTAGATGTCTAAGTTGGAAATTAAGAATGTCTTTTTCATAGATGATCATCAATGTTAAAAAGAAATCCGTTAATTCCAGATCATTGAGAATCAAATTGCTTTGTTCGCGGAACAATAACAAAGGCGATTCGGATTTGGTGCTGAAAGAATGATAGATCTTCGTGACCAAATCGATGATTCCGGTCATATTGGCATCGTTAGCGATTTTAATCGCAGACCCCATATCAACCGTATATTCGCTGATTGCTGCGGCAATATTTTTATCAATGTCATTTTCAATCAATTGACGCCGAATGATGCTTCGGTCAATCGGTTTGAAATGAAGAATCTCAGCTCTGGATACGATTGTTTTCAACAATGCATCATAGTTTTCTGTGATTAGAACCTGGTAGATTTCTGATCCTGGTTCCTCCATTGTCTTTAGCAAGGTATTTGCTGAAGTCAAATTCAATTTATCTGCTTCCTCGATAATATAGACGCGTGGTCCCGGTTCGACGGAAGCTTTCGAAAACTCATTGATCAGATCTTGAATCTGTTCTTTCTTGATCACTTTTCCAAGTGGTCTGACATAGAAAAGATTTGGATGATTGCCACTGTCGACTCTTCGACAATTGTGGCATTCATTGCATGGATTGAATCCTTCGGGATTTGTGCATAACAAAGATTTCGCAAATAATAAAGCCGTGCTCCTCTTCTTGGTTCCGTTTGGACCTTCGAAAATATAGGAATGGGAAATACGGTCAAGTGTATGACTATTCTCCATTATAGTTGCGATCTCATTCTGAAATCCTTTGATTTCATCCCAGGATTGTAATACCATGCGAACTCCTTCCTAAAGAATCGTTTCGATCAATTCGATTGCGTCGCTGGCAACCGACTCCTTGTCTTGTTCTCCGTTGATCTTCTTGATGCGATTCGGATAACGTTTGATCAATTCCAAATATCCTTGATAAATTTCTTCATGGAAATTCAGCGGCTCCAAGTCTAAACGATTTTTTTCTCTCTCTTCGGTTGAAAAGACTCTCTTCAACCCGATTTCCGGTCTGACATCAACAAAGATTGTCAGGTCAGGAAAGAATGAATCGATTGCGAACATGTTGATCGCGAGCACGTTTTCAAGTCCTAAATGTCTACCAATTCCTTGATATGCCAAAGAACTATCGACATAACGATCACATAATACAATTTTACCTTCCAATAAAGCTGGTTTGATTTTCTGATTCAGATGTTGACTTCTGGAAGCTGCATATAACAACGCTTCCGTTCTCGGATCCATTTCCGTATGATTCACATCATGGATGATATCTCTGATTTTCTCGGAAATTGAGATTCCACCCGGTTCCCGGGTCACAAGAACATCATAGCCTTTGTCCTTTAAAAACTTCTCTACTATCTTGATTATCGAAGTTTTTCCAGATCCATCCGGACCTTCAAAACTGATAAATTTACCTTTCATACGTTCACCTGCTTTACCTTTATATTATCTCATAATTGCACGGATTTTTAAACAAAATTATTTTATTATACTATATTCGTATGATACAATATACAAGAAGGAAGTTGAAATATGCTGATAGAAATCAAGAACCTCTCATTTGCATACGGTCACAGAACCGTCATTAATGGTTTATCACACACAATTAATTCCGGTGATTATCTTGTCATTCAAGGTAAAAACGGGACTGGTAAAACGACATTGATTAAGTGTTTGTTGGGAATCAATTCTGTCAAAAACGGAATGATTTTTTTCGATGGACAAGATATCAATGTTTTTGGTGGTTGGACGCGGTTTGGCTATGTAAGTCAAAACTTGGATGATTTCAACTATGAATTTCCTTTGACTGTGGAAGAACTGTTGAAGTTTTCTTCCATTACCAAGATGCAACAAAGTAATTATTTGAAACATTTGGATCAAATGGGTATATTGGATATCGTCAATCAAAACATTAACTCATTATCTGGGGGTCAACTACAGCGCGTGTTTATCGTAAGGGCGATGTTGAACAATCCTCAAGTTTTGATTTTGGATGAACCAACGGCTTCAATCGACAAACAAAATACTGCTTTTTTCTATAAAACTGTTGAAGAATTAAACAAATTAGGAATTACTATCATCTTGATTACACATACGGAGTCTTTGGAACACATCAATTACTCTCATCGTTTAACGATGTCTTTGGACCTTACTACAGAAGTGGAACGAAAAATCCCGATCGAGGTGGTGAACAAATTATGATTACCCTATCCTTCTTCCAGGATTTGTTCCAACAGGATTTCATGTTAAGGGCGTTGCTCACAGGGATCATTTTAGGGGCGTTGGCGCCACTGATTGGCTCGATTGTTGTCGTGAGACGATTGTCTTTCATCGCTGATACTTTGGGTCACTTCTCCTTGGTCGGTATATCTGTGAGTTTGTATATCTCAACATTTGGAATTTCCTTCTTTTTGGAGAAACCACTCTATTTGGGGCTTCTATTTTCTGTCATCGGCGGATTATTGATTGAGTTGTTCCGACGATCGTATAAGAATTACAAAGAAATTTCCATGGTCATTGTTATCAGTTTGGGCTCTGCAATGAGCGCTATTTTCTTCTCGCTCGCAAAGAAAACTGGCTCATTGTATCAATACCTGTTCGGATCTATCTTGACAGTTACCAATTACTATCTAATGTTGATATTTATCACGGCGATTATCGTTTTGGTTTTGTTTATGCTGTTTGGAAAACAAATCTTATCTGTCAGTTTTGATGAAACAACCGCAAGATTTCTCGGCATCAATGTTAATTTATTCCAATTTGTTTTTATGATAGTATTATCAATGGTTGTTTCTGTTTTACTGGAATCCGTCGGTGTATTATTGATATCCTCCATGATGATCATTCCTGTTGCTTCCGCGATGAGATTTGGTTGGAGTTATCGATCGACCTTAATCATCTCGATTGTCTTTTCCGAATTGTCAATCCTCCTTGGTCTTTGGCTTGCCTACTCATTTATCATTCCAAGTGGCGCAGCGATTGTATCGGTCAATGTATTGATATTATTGATTGTATCGGTTATCAAAAAACTTGTTGTCAAACGTAACATATCCAAACTGGATCAATTGAAATAGGAGGAATTTGTCATGTATCAGCTAGAAAACGAAGTACGCTATTACGAGACAGACATGCAAAAGATCGTCCATCACTCCAATTATCTACGCTGGTTTGAATTGGTTCGAACCAAATATTTGGAAGCAATCGGAATCTCGATTCTCGAAATTGAAAACAGCGGCGTATATTACGTTTTAAAAGAGGCCCACTTAGATTATGTCAAGCCGGTCAAATATGGAGAATCGGTTACTCTGAAATGCAAACTGGTCAAATACAACGGCATTCGCCTGGTACATCAATATGAAATCTCTGTGAATGGTGAAATCCGTTGTACTGGAGAAACCACATTGGTCAATGTAAATACAGAAACGATGCTGCCAATCAATTTCAAGAAAGCCAATCCGAAATTCTACGAAATTATTCGCAGCACCATAGAAGAATAAAAAAACAAAGATGAGTCGAACGACTCATCTTTTTAATAGTTGATAGTTTCCAAATATAATCCCGTAGCCGGTGCCATGTGTTTTGTGTGAATCCGTCCTCTCTCGTCCAAAATCTCGAGAATATCCATATTGAGTTTTCCTTTTGATATCTCTACCAAAGTGTATACCAGAATACGAATCATATAACGCAAGAACCCATCTCCAATGAATGTCAGAATCACTCCATCTTTAGAGACTTCACATTTGGTTTCAAAAATCGTCCGTATTGTTGAATCCGGTTCACCCTTGCAAAAACTTGAAAAATCGTGAGTTCCCTCAATTTTCTTCAATTGTTCTTTTAGAACGGAAACATTCAACCCGGAAACAACCCATTCATAATGAATCCGAAACGGATCCTTTTCTTTTGTTCTGATATGGTAGGAATATTCTTTGCTGAAGACATCATACCTTGAGTGAAATAGTGGATGTGTTTCCTCCACCGATTTCACTAGCATATCATTTGGCAATTGATAGTTTAAGAATTCGCGCCAACGTTCATTGGTCAAGGATTTGGTACTGTCAAAATGAAAAACATAATTCTTTGCGTGCACACCTGCATCCGTTCTGGATGCGCCTTGCACCAAAGTTTCTTCTCCATTGACACTGGACACAACACGCGTTAATTCTCCTTGAATCGTGGTTTGATTGTGCTGCACCTGGTATCCTGCGTATCCATGTCCATCATATGACATGATGCCTTTATATCTTTGATAGTTCAGTTCTTTTTTTACAAGTACAATACGTTGGATAAAATCGCCGTCAAAGCCCACCTTTACGGGATTTCCTTGCTTGCTATAACCATACAGCATATGCGAGTTTTGAATCGGTTTTAAGGTCCACCCTCTAAACTCATCCGGGTGTTCTACAATGACTTTATGAACGGCGTCCCTGCCTAGATGAACTTCATTGTTATACTTCAAGCCAATATCCTTGGCAAGTGTCTCATAGGTGAATTCCATTATAGCATCACCTTGACTAATATTGTTCCAGCAAAACAAGCGAGTGTAAATAATCCGGTATAAATATCAATGATTGAAAATCTTAATATATTGATTCTTGTTCGTTTCTCACCGGGAACAAAATTCCTAGATTCCATAGCGTCAGCGAGTTCTTCGCTTCGCATAAAAGCAATGATAAACATTGGTACCAAAAGCGAAATGATCTGTTTTAATTTGTCCTTCAATTTTCCTTCTGAGAAATCCGCTCCTCGACTCGCTTGCGCTGCCATGATCTTTTGCGCTTCATCAAATATTGTAGGAATGTATCGAAGACTGATCGATATGATCAACGCGAAATCTTCCGAATTGAAGCCAATCTTTTTCAACGGATGCATCAAACGTTCTAATCCTTGGGTCAAATCCGTTGGTTTCGTTGTTAAAGTCAAAACTGTAGTGAGAGTAATGATGATTAAAAGACGCAGTACGACAAACACAGACATTTCAACACCTTTTTCATAAATCGTCAATTGGAAGAAATAAAAGTCTGGTTGAAATGTGATATATCTGAAATTGAAATAGAGTGCAAAAGCAAAGGCAAGGAATAATAGAATCTTAAACTTTCCAAATCGAAGTAAGATTCTCCAAAGAACAAAGATTAAAACAGCAGAGATTATACTGTAGAGATTGAAATGCATTGTAGCTGTAGATAAGACAGTACCTTCTGTATTCAATGCGATTTGGAAGATGAATGTGAACACCAATAAAATGAATATCGGTTTTAACCCTCGCACCACTTTAAAGAGTGATATTCTACCAATCAAGAGTATAACGACTGCAATCCCAATCGCAATCAATAATTGAACAATTGTTTGCAACATGAATACGGAAATCATCAAGAAGAATATTGCGATGATTTTTGTCCGCGGATCCAATTTGTAAAAGAACCCATTACCAGGAATGTATTGCCCGATGATGATGCTATTCATGCTTCATCACCCGCCTTACTTCTTTGGCAGCTGCCTCTGGTGTTTTTTGATAGACATCCAGATTGAGATTGAGTTTTTCATTTAATTGTTTCAAAGCTTTGACGGTGTTCGGCAAATCCAAATGGTTTTGTTCGATGATATCGCTTTGGAACAATTTATCCGGTGTACCATCAAAAGTCAATTCTCCATCTTTTAATACAATCACCCGTTTGAAATAGCGATAAACCAAATCCATATCATGAGTGATAATGATAATAGATTTGTTGGTCTTTTTATGAATATCTGAAAACAGATTCATTAGGACTTGTCTTCCATATGGGTCGAGTCCACTTGTTGGTTCATCCAAAACCAAAACCTTAGGATCGATTGCCAATATTCCGGCAATGCTGACGCGTTTCTTTTCTCCCCCTGAAAGGTTGAATGGGTTACGATTCAAATAGCTATCATCAAGACCAACAAGCGACAAAGCTTCTCTTGCTAGAGTCTTTGCTTTCTCGGAATCCACTTTAAAGTTGAGCGGACCAAACATAATGTCTTTTTCAACCGTTTCTTCAAACAATTGGTACTCCGGGAATTGAAATACCAGACCGACTTGACGTCTTAAATCATTGTACTTAATTTTCTTATTGCGTTTTTTGGTGACTTCACTGCCAAAAATCTCCACCGACCCATCGGTTGGGAACATCAGTGCATTCATATGTTTGGCTAATGTCGATTTTCCGGATCCGGTATGACCAACCAAGGCGATAAACTCGTTTGTTCCTTCAATGGATAGATTGATATCTTGAATTGCCTTATATGTTTTCTTCGTGTAGGAAGAATACTCGTGACTTACGTTTCGGAAACGTATTCCCATAGAATTCTCCTGATTTCTTCATCCTCGACAAGATTTGCAATTTCAAGAGCCACAGGCAATTCAAGGTGGTTCTCTAGGAATACAGATTTGTCTTTGAGGATGGTTTCTGTTTGATCAAAAGCGACGATTTCGCCATGTTTCATAATCATGATTTTATCTGCGAGAATCGCTTCGTTGACATCGTGAGTAATCATAATGACAGTGAAGCCTTCTTTATTCAATGTTTTAATATAATGAATCAAATCATTTCTGGTATAAGGGTCTAGCATTGAGGTCGCTTCATCAAAAATGAGAATATCGGATCTCATCGCTAGAATCCCAGCGATTGCGACGCGTTGCTTCTGTCCTCCGGAAAGATTGGATGGCTGTTTATCTAGATATTCTTCCACACCGACTTTTTTTGCATAAAAATCGATGCGAGACAACATCTCTTCTCTTGGCACACATAGATTCTCCATGCCAAAAGCGATGTCATCTCTAACGGTGACACCGACAAATTGGTTATCTGGATTTTGAAATACGATTCCGACTTTTTTTCTCAAGTCGAAAGCTGTCTCTTCTGTCAATCTTGTGGAATTGATATGGATCTCTCCGGACTGTGGTTCCAGTAATCCAACCAAGGTTTTTGCCAAGGTAGATTTCCCAGATCCATTATGTCCTAAAATAGCGATCCATTCTCCTTTTTTGATTGAAAAACTGACATCGTTCAGGGTCAATTTTTCTTCGCTGTAGGCAAACGAGACGTTTTGTACATCTATCATGTTCATATATATACCGTCCAATTAAATATTATATCAAAAAACGGTCGTTTTTCCTATCCTAACAATGCATTTTCAATGTCTCTCATTGTCACAATACCCAGTAGTTTTTCATCCTTTTCTCCATGCTCTGTAACAAGTAAAATCAACATTTCTCTTCGATGCTTTCGATCTCGATCAAAATGTTCATATGCAGTTTCTACCAAAGTCCCCCTAGATATGAAGGCGAAGTATTTTCTTGGATCGTAATTCAAATCGATCGCTTCGATAATATCACTGATTTTCATAGACTTGGCAATGCTCTCATTATTAAACATGGATAAGTAATCAAAAACAGACTTTTCAGTGAATATACCCAATAAATGATGGTCCCCAATCACAGGGATTGTGTTATATCCATGTTCTTTCAACAATTCGATTGCTTCGCCTACGGTATTGCTTGGTTGTACTGTTTTCAGTTGGGAGAATGGAATCATGATGTTTTCCACTTTCAATGGATTTGTCATTCGATCCACTATTTCCTTGAATTTATTCATGAAGACTTCACTTGGAACCAACACATCATTGTTGTGAGCGATTATATTGCGTATCTGTGAAGCTTGTTTCAAGACATCAAAATTGTATTTATTGTTAATGATTTTGTTCTTTCCGGTTTTTTTTATTCGATAAAGAGTCGACATAAAGCCGGAATAGGAAAAGTGATCTCCGTTGTATTCCACACGAAGGTACTGTTCCAGTTGATTGAACACTTCCAGGAATTCTTTTTCTTTCGTCATAGAATCCTCCTTAAGACATTGCGTCTGTAATCGATATTGTGTAAGTATAATCCGTAAGGTTTAAATCTCCAAAAGTCATACTGTCCTCAACAGATTGATGCCCTATGGTGTCGAAAATACGGTCTAGAAGCGATTTTGACATTTGCTTTTCTCCAAGAGAATAGGAATCCAAAGTAAACACCACTTTCGGGTCAAGACCCATGTCAAACTCGATGTCAAACACCAAAATAATCGCGGTTTTCGCAGAGATGATCTTATTGGTTCCGACACTGATTGTGACAACCAATTGATTGTCTTCATTTAGTTCTGCATATGCATAATCCAAATAGTAATACTCATCCGTGACAATGAAATCGCATGCGGCAACCGTACAATCATCGTTCAATGGATCATAGGTGGAATTGATATTTTCACGAATCGAATCGAAAATGATAATATTGATGAATTCTTCTGTAATAGTGTAACGATCGTCCGCACTCGCCAAAACCAAACTGACTACTTTGAGTTTGGCGTATGTCAGTAAATCATCAGAAGATGCATAAACCGTTTGAGGAAGATCTGCTTCTGTGACTTCGTATCGAATCGAATTGATAAAAGAAAAAGCGACCAAAACGATAGCTACAACCAGCACCAGCAAGAAGATTAGGAATCGTTTCAAAAATTTCATATGTATTTGTCCTCCATTATATGGATCTATATACCTATTGTAACAAATCCAAAGCCTAAAAGAAACAAGAAAGGTTGTGTTTTCACCACAACCTTGTCTGTTTATATGTTTGTTTATACTAATTCGATAATAGCCATCGGACAAGAGTCGCCTCTTCTTGGTCCGATTTTATAGATACGGGTGTATCCACCATTGCGTTCTTGATATCTTGGTCCCAAATCGGTCATCAATTTTGTCAATGCAAAGGTGTCGTCGATTTTGAGATCTCTAACTGTTTGTTCGGCAATTCTAGCTGAATTTAAGCCGCCTTTTTTTGCAAGAGTAATCAATTTTTCAACAGTTCTTCTGACTTCTTTCGCTTTTACAACTGATGTTTCGATTTTCTCGTGCATAATAAGTTGCGTAGCCAAATCACGAATCAGTGCTTTGCGGTTAGCGCTATTACGATTAAGTTTAGTATATCCTCTACTAGCCATGATTTTCCTCCTATTGATTAGTGTTTAGCCAAGCTTAAATTCATTTCTTCAAGCTTTTGCTTCACTTCTTTTAGTGATTTCTTACCTAGGTTTCTGACTTTCATCATATCCTCTTCGGTTTTTTCAATCAGTTCACCAAGAGTATGAATACCAGCCCGTTTCAGGCAGTTGTACGATCTTACAGAAAGATCGAGATCTTCGATCGGTTTCTCGAGATTGCGATTCTTTTCTTCGCTCTTTCGTTCCACCATGAAGTCTTCTTCGATTTCAGTCGTGGAGAGTTCCACAACAGCTTGCAAGTGATCGATCAGCATTTTCGAAGCCATACCAATGGCATCCTTTGGATGAATCGAACCATTGGTCCAAATCTCGATAATCAATTTGTCGTAATCGCCGGAATCTTCCACTCTGGTTTTTTCGACAGTGTAATTTGCCTTTACGATCGGAGTATAGATGCTATCGATAGCGATGTCATTGACATCCTCTCTGTAAGGAGCGTTATCCTTTGCGCTGACATATCCGTTTCCACGTTTTGCCTTCATAACCATTCTCAGTTCTTTTCCGGCATTTACATGACATAGATAATGATCAGGATTGATAATGGATACTTGTTCATCCGCCAAAATATCGCTTGCATAAACGTCTTTCGGTCCGGTCACTGTGATATCCAAACGTTTCTCAACTTTCGCATCTTCATTGTCAATTGACAAGATAACGCCTTTTAAGTTAAGCACGATTGCCGTTACATCTTCCACTACATCATCGATAGGTGTGAATTCGTGTACAACATCATCGATGTTGACATTAACGATTGCAGCGCCTGGCAAAGAAGACAATAAAACTCGCCTTAATGAATTCCCGATCGTGATTCCAAATCCTCTATCAAGAGGAGTGATAACAAATCTTCCGTATGTGTCATTGATCTCTTCGGTAATAGTTTTAGGTTTTTCGAATTTCAAGTCCTTCATTGGCTACCTCCTAACCACGTGGTCGTTTTCTTGGACGACATCCGTTGTGTGGAACTGGTGTAACATCTTTGATCGCTGTAATTTCTAATCCTGCAACTTGTAAACTTCTAATCGCCGCTTCACGGCCAGGTCCTGGACCTTTTACTTCAACTTCCACTTTGAGAACGCCGTTGTCCATTGCGGATTTAGCGGCTGCTTCTGATGCAAGTCCTGCAGCGAAAGGAGTTGATTTACGGCTACCTTTATAACCGATTGCTCCGGCAGAACTCCATGCAATAGCATTTCCGTTAGTGTCGGTAATTGTTATGATTGTGTTGTTGAACGTTGAGTGGATGTGAGCAACTCCGGTAGGAATGTTCTTTTTCACACGACGTTTCGTTCTTACATTACGTGCCATCTAATTCAATCTCCCTTCTTATTTCTTCTTGTTAGCTACTGTTTTTCTTGGACCCTTGCGAGTTCTCGCATTGTTTCTTGTGTTTTGTCCTCTAACAGGTAAGCCTCTACGGTGACGAAGTCCACGGTAAGAACCGTTTTCCATCAAACGTTTGATATTCATCGCACGTTCTCTTCTTAAGTCACCTTCAACAATATATTTTTGTACTTCTTGACGAATTTTTACGACCTCTTCGTCTGTCAGGTCTTTGGTTCTTTTATCTTCGGAAATACCGGCAGCTGCCAAGATTTTTTGTGATCTTGTTTTACCGATACCAAATACATATGTTAGCGATATTACTATTCTTTTTTCTCTAGGAATATCGACTCCTGCGATACGTGCCATAATGTCCTCCTACTTCCCTTGTCTTTGTTTGTGTTTTGGATTTTCACAAATGACAAGGACCTTTCCGTTACGTTTGATTATTTTACATTTATCACAGATTTTCTTCACTGATGGTCTTACTTTCATGCCATTACCTCCTAAAAATCTTTCTTTATTTTTTTTATTTCATTCGATAGGTGATTCTTCCACGTGTTAGGTCATAAGTGGACATTTCCACTTTTACTTTATCGCCTGGTAAAATGCGTATGTAGTTCATGCGGATTTTACCAGAAACGTGGCATTTGATTTTGTGTCCGATTTCCAGCTCGACAATAAATTGCGCGTTAGGCAAGACTTCTACTACCTTACCGGTCATTTCAATAACATCGTCTTTTTTTGCCAATAAAATCACTCCCTTTACAGTGTAGTCAGAATTTCATAACCATCGTCTTTAATCAAAATCGTATGCTCGAAATGAGCAGATAATGATTTGTCTCTGGTTATGGTTGTCCAACCGTCAGACAATACTTTTACTTCCTTGTTTCCCAAATTGATCATTGGTTCGATTGCTAAGGTCATTCCGGATTTCAGAATCAGACCGCGATGCGGTGGACCGTAATTCGGAATTTGCGGATCTTCATGAAGATGCTTGCCGACTCCATGGCCGACGAACTCCCTCACTACAGAGAATCCCAACCCTTCTGCAGTCACTTGGATTGCATGGGAAATATCGGATAATCGATTGTTTGCTTTAGCGTATTCCAATCCGGCAAACAAGCTGGCTTTCGTTCCTTCGAGTAATTTGCTAGCTTCTTCGGAAACTTGCCCGCATGCATATGACCAAGCGGAATCACCATGATACCCCTTATATATCGCACCGATGTCTACCGATACAATATCGCCATCCGCAAGAATGCGGTGAGGGCTTGGAATTCCATGGACGACTTCCTCATTGATGGATATGCATGCAGATGCAGGAAATCCATTATAGTTTAGGAATGACGGAATTGCATCATTCTCTCGAATTACTCGTTCGACCAAATCATCCAATTCTTTTGTGGAGACTCCCGGTTTAATTGCTTTTGACACTTCATAATGTGCCAAAGCAACAATTCTACCGGCTTCTCTCATCAATTCAATTTCGCGTTTTGATTTTCTGGTAACCATTATTATTCGTCCAATCTTTTAACAATCTCATTGAAGACTTCATCCGAAGTTTGTTCTCCGTCCACAACCATCAATAGACCCTTACGCTCGTAATGATCAAGCAACGGTTTTGTCTTCTCCTTGTAAATGTTCAAGCGATTCATAACGGATTCTTCCAAATCATCTTCACGTTGAATCAATTTGTGTCCACAGTAGTCACAGATGCCATCGACTTTTGATGGATGGTAATCGACGTGATAGGTTTGTCCGCAATTCGAGCAGACTCTGCGGCCTGCCATGCGGTGCAACAATACCTCGTCTTTCACTTCCACATTGATGACGGCGGTCAGATGAATCCCTAGTTCATCCAGCATGTCGTCTAATGCATCGGCTTGCGCATCCGTTCTAGGATATCCATCCAGCATGAAGCCATTTGGATAACGTTCGGTGCGAAGCACGTTTTTCACGATATCGTTGGTCATTTTATCAGGAACCAGATTGCCTTCTGAAAGGTACTTCTTTGCTTCTTGACCGATCAATGAATCTTTTTTGATCTCTTCGCGATAGATGTTACCGGTTGAGATATGAAACAATTGATAATGATCCAGTAGCTTTTTCGATTGAGTACCTTTCCCGGCACCTGGTTTCCCCATGATTAACAGGTTTATCATAAAAATTATCTCATGAATCCTGTATAAGCTTTTTCTTGGGTGTCTGTTTCGATTTGTCTAGCTGTTTCTAAGGAAACACCAACGATAATCAACAGGGATGTACCTCCGATTCGAACAAAGGATTGTCCTAAGATAACAGAGGCTAAAATCGGCAATGTCGCAATAATTGTTAAGTAAATCGCACCGATGATTGTAATTCTGAATAATGTTTTTGTAATATACGCTTCCGTATCGTATCCAGGTCTGACACCAGGAATATAAGCGTTTTGTTTGGATAGGTTGTCCGCCATCTGTTCTGGCCGGATAACGATGAATGTATAGAAGAATGTGAACACAAAGATCAGGATGATGTACAATGCGAAACCAATTGGATTCGAATAGGTAAAGATCTGATCAAGCCAATTGCTGGCGCTTGTCCCCAAATTAATATAGCTGAACACCGTTGACGGCAATGATAGAATGATGGATGAGAAGACGACCGGAATAACTCCTGCAGAGTTGATCTTGAGCGGTACGTTCGAGTCGGACTTCCCTTTGAATTTGGCGCTTGCAGGTCTGTTAGCATATTGGATCGGAATCTTTCGGACCGCCACCTGCATATAGGTGACCGCGACCAAGACGACAATGAATAACAACATCGTCACACCGAACAACACATAACCGGACCATGTACCTTGGTTCGCATAATAGGAACTCAGTGCAGTTCCGGATGGATCTGCAATATAATATTGAATCAGTGATGTGATCGTTCCTGGGAACGCCATGATGATACCACCGACGATCAACATACTGGATCCGTTTCCGATACCGTGCAAGGTAATTTGATCGGCTAACCAAATCATGAATGCTGTTCCGGCTGTCAATACGACTGCCATATAGAAGTAAACCAAGAACCATAGGTTACGACCATTTGCGGTCGCCCAGTCACTGACACCTGTTTGGAACAATTGTGTCTGTGAAGTGTGGAATGCAAATGTCATTGCCAATGCTTGTACAAAAGCAAGTCCTATCGCTACATAGCGGTTTAATCTAGAGATTTTCTTACGTCCGGTTTCGCCTTCCAAAGACCATTCTTTCAATGCTGGAATGATATCCATTTGCAGCATCTGAACGACAATGGATGCGGTGATGTACGGACTGATTCCGAGTGCGATGACAGAGTAGTTCTTCAACGCATTACCGGAGATGGAGTTGACAATACCAAGGAATCCCGTGTTGTCGAACATTCCTGATAACACACCTGGATTGATGAGCGGCATCGTCACATAGGTTAAGACTTTGAAAACCAAATAAGCTAATAAGGTGAATCCAATCTTTTTCAGTAACGGTTTGTTCTTGAATATTTTCTTGATTGTTTCCATCATATCACCTCTGTCTTGCCACCGGCTTCTTGAATCGCCTTTTCGGCAGATGCTGAGAATTTGTGGGCTTGAACAGTAAGTTTGACTTCCAATTTACCTCTTCCTAATATTTTAATTCCATCCAATACTTTGTTTACCAAACGGTCCTTCAATAACACTTCAGGTGTTACAACAGTGCCTTCTGGATATTTATTTAATGCTTCGACGTTCACAATTGCATATTCCTTGCGGAATAGATTTGTGAAACCCTTCTTAGGAAGGCGTTTGAACAATGGTGTTTGTCCACCTTCGAATCCGAGTCTGACGCCTCCGCCAGCTCTAGAGTTTTG
This sequence comes from Bacilli bacterium, assembly GCA_016935815.1. GTDB lineage: Bacteria > Bacillota_I > Bacilli_A > Izemoplasmatales > Hujiaoplasmataceae > 4572-104. Next base: position 24,386 of record JAFGQH010000064.1, read on the forward strand.
TCCTTTTTGTCCGCGTCCGGAAGTTTTTCCGTTACCAGAACTTGTTCCGCGACCGACTCTCTTTTTGTAGTGAGTGGACCCTTGATTCGGTTTCAATTCATGTAAGTTCATAAATTCACTCCTCCTACTTGACTTCTTCGACTACAACCAAATGACTAACAACATTAATCATTCCTCTGATCATCTCATTGTCCTCTTTGACGACAGATGAGTTTCTCTTATTGAGTCCCAAAGCCTTTACTGTTTTGACTTGATTTGGTTTATGGCCACTGAGACCTTTTACCAAAGTTATTTTTAAATTCGCCATTATTTGAGTACCTCCTCAGGAGATAAACCTCTCGTGTTGGCAACCATTTCGACGTTTCTCAGTTCTTTCAGACCTTCAACAGTCGCACGAACGATATTGATTGGTGTGTTGGATCCAAGTGATTTACTCAAAACGTCTTCGATTCCAGCAAGTTCCAATACGGCACGAACAGCTCCACCGGCAATAACTCCTGTCCCTTCTACTGCAGGGCGCAAGAATACTTTACCAGCTCCGTACTTACCAGTAACGGAATGAGGAATTGTGGTACCTGTGATTGGTACTTGAATGATGTTTTTCTTTGCATCTTCGATTGCTTTCTTGATAGCGTCTGGAACTTCTCCGGCTTTACCGGTACCAAAACCGACTTTTCCTTTCATGTCCCCTACGACAACCAATGCGGAGAAGCTAAATCTTCTACCACCCTTGACAACCTTAGTTACACGACCGATGCTTACGACTCTTTCTTCGTAGAGTTTAACTTCTTTTTTTCTTGGATTATTACGTGGTTTTCTGTTGTTTCTTCTGCCTCTGTTGTTTTGTCTCTCGTTGTTTTGATTGTTCTCAGCAGCAACATTTTTGTTTTCTTCCATTTTCGTTAACCTCCTCTACCTAGAAATTGAGCCCTTCGGCTCTTGCGGCATCCGCCAATGCTTTCACTCTACCGTGGTACAAATAACCACCACGATCGAATACTACTGTTTTATATCCTTTTTCAATCGCCAGTTTGGCAATCGCTGTACCGACAAGCGTAGCGCCGGCTACATTGGATCCATTCGCATCTTTCATATCTTTGGAGTTCGCTTGTGCCAAAGTAGTTCCGCTCAAATCATCAATTAATTGAGCGTAGATGTTTTTGTTTGAACGGAAAACATTCAGACGAGGTCTTTCCGGTGTTCCCTTGATGGTGAATCGGATGCGACGATGTCTTTTGATTCTCTGTTTATTCTTATTCACTGGTTTAAACATACTATCACCTCGCTAATTACTTAGCTGTTTTCCCTTCTTTACGACGTACATGTTCGTCTCTGTAACGAATACCTTTTCCAAGATATGGTTCTGGTGGACGAACCTTGCGAACGTTCGCTGCGAACTCGCCAACGATTTGCTTGTTGGCACCTTTGATACGAACTTCCGTATTTTTGTTCTTCGGAATTTCCACTTCGATTCCTTCTGGAATCGCCATTTCGACTGGATTAGAATATCCGACGTTCAAGACCAATGTTTGTGGGTCTTTTAATTGAGCACGATATCCGACACCTTTGATGTCGAGAATTTTTTCATAACCGTTTGTTACTCCAATAACCATATTATTCAACAACGCTCTTGTTGTTCCATGTAAGGAACGGTTGCGTAGTGAATCGTTTGGCCGGGTTACAGAAAGTTCTTGATTTTCGAGCTTGATGTCCATGTTTTCATGGAATCCAAAGCTCAGTTCCCCTTTTGGTCCTTTTACGACAACGAAATTCTCTTCATTGATCGTAATGGTTACACCTTCAGGAACTTTGATCGTTTGTCTACCAACACGACTCATAGTTTTCTTGCACCTCCATTATCATTGCTTACCATACATATGCAAGCACTTCGCCACCGATTTTTTGTTTTCTAGCAGCACGATCGGTCATAAGACCGTTTGAAGTGGAGATGATTGCGATTCCTAGGCCGTTTAAGACCTTAGGTAGATCATCTGTCTTGGCATACACACGTAAACCAGGTTTGCTGATTTTTTTCAAACCTCTGATTACTCTTTCTTCATTTTGTAAATATTTCAACGTGATTCTCAAAGCACCTTGTACTCCGTCATTCAAGCGTTCGAAATCAGTGATGTATCCTTCGCGTTTCAAAACTTCGAGGATTTCCGCTTTCAGTTTTGAAGCGGGGACATCAACTGTTTTATGTTTCATTTGATTAGCATTGCGGATTCTTGTCAGCATATCCGCAATCGGATCTGTCATTACCATATTATAATGCCTCCTTCCTTCATCCTACCAACTAGCTTTCTTAACGCCAGGAATCTGGCCTTTGTAAGCTAGTTCACGGAAACAAATACGACAAAGTTTGAATTTGCGATATACAGCGTGAGGACGTCCACAACGTTCACATCTTGTATATTCTCTTACCGGGAATTTAGATCCACGTTTTTGACTGATTTTCTTTGATGTTTTAGCCATTTTGTCCTCCTTATCGTCTGAAAGGCATTCCGAATTGTTTTAACAGTTCGTATGCTTCCTGATCTGAATTTGCTGTTGTTACGATAACAATATCCATACCACGGATCTTGCTCACTTTATCATAGTTGATTTCAGGGAAGATCAGTTGTTCTTTCACACCAAGTGTGTAGTTTCCTCTACCGTCAAATCCTTTTGGATTGACGCCTCTGAAGTCTCTCACACGTGGCAACGCGATGGTTACCAACTTGTCAAAGAATTCATACATTCTTTCCCCTCTTAAGGTTACTTTGCAGCCGATTGGCATTCCTTCACGAAGCTTGAAGCTCGCGATGGATTTCTTAGCTCTTGTCACTAGTGGTTTTTGCCCTGTGATTTGAGTCAATTCGACTACAGCATCGTCCAATACTTTCGGATTCTGGACAGCATCACCAGCACCGATATTGATGACGATCTTGCTAATTTTCGGAGCTTCCATGACGGAAGTGTAGTTGAATTTTTCTACCAAAGCTGAAACGATTGTAGCTTTATATTTTTCTTGTAATCTATTCATCTGTTACTCCCTTCATTAGTCCAAAACTTCGCCGGATTTTTTTGCAAATCTGACTTTGACTTCTTGATCTTCTTTTTTGACTTTCTTAGTGATAGTCTTATAGCCGATCTTAGTCGGTTTTTTTGTTTTTGGATCAATCAACATGACGTTGGATGCGTTGATTGGTTTGTCGACTTCGACAATACCACCATCTGGATTTGCTTGTGAAGGTTTCAAGTGTTTCTTCACTTTGCTTAAACCTTCGCCTTCCAATACGACACGATTGCTCTTATTAAGAATTTTGAAAATAGTACCTTCTTTTCCCTTGTCTGCACCAGAGATTATAACGACTTTATCGCCTTTTTTAAATTTCATTCTGTCGGCCTCCTTATAATACTTCCGGAGCTAGAGAAACGATTTTAGTAAATTCCTTATCTCTCAACTCTCTTGCAACAGGACCAAAGATACGAGTTCCCTTTGGACTCTTGTCATCTTTGATAATGACTGCTGCGTTATCATCAAATCTTACGAATGAACCGTCTGCACGACGAATTGCAGCTTTTGTTCTTACGATTACTGCTTTTACAATTTCACCTTTTTTCACGACTCCACCAGGTGTGGCAGTCTTGACAGTAGCTACTATGATGTCACCAATGTGCGCATATTTGCGGCTGGTACCACCAAGGACTTTGATTGTCAAGATTTCACGAGCTCCTGAGTTGTCCGCGATTTTCAGTCTAGTTTCTTGTTGTATCATGATTGGACCCCCCGTCTACTCGATGCTTTCGTGTTGTTCCACGATTTCAATCAAGCGGAAGCGTTTTGTCTTCGAAAGCGGACGGCTTTCGGTAATTCTGACAACGTCGCCTGTATGCGCTTCATTCTTTTCATCGTGTGCTCTGAATTTCTTCGAAGAAATTACTCGCTTGCTATATAAAGGATGCTTTTTGTAAGTAGTAACCAATACTGTGATTGTCTTGTCATTCTTGTCGGAAACAACGGTTCCTGTAAATACTTTACGATTTTTTGTATTTTCCATAGTGTGCCTCCTCCTTATTTACTTTCTCTCTCAGTAAGAACTGTTTTCATTCTGGCGATCGTTTTCTTAACGATGCCAAGGCGTGCAGTGTTTTCAAGTTGTCCTGTCGCTTGTTTGAAACGCAGGTTGAACAATTCGTTCTTAAGATTTTCGATTTCTTTCAAAATCACTTCGGTGTCCATCTCACGGATGTTTTTTGCATACATCATTTTGAATCACCACTTTCTTTCTTAACAAACTTCGTTTTGATCGGCAGTTTATGTGAAGCCAATCGCAACGCTTCTTTCGCTGTCACTTCGTCAACACCAGCAACCTCGAAGATTACTTGTCCTGCTTTGACAACAGCTACCCATTCTTCCGGAGAACCTTTACCGGATCCCATACGGACTTCCAATGGTTTCTTGGTTTTTGCCAAGTGCGGGAAGATCTTAATCCAGACCTTACCGGTTCTTTTCATATAACGAGTCATCGCGATACGGCTTGCCTCGATTTGACGTGCTGTTATCCATGCGCCATCAAGAGCTTGCAATCCGAATTCACCGAAGTCCACGCCAGTGTTACCTTTGGCTTTTCCCTCATAACTAACGCGATGAGGACGACGATATTTCGTTCTCTTAGGCATTAACATTTTTACTTGGCCCCCTTCTTCTTGGAAGGAAGAATTTCACCTTTGTAAATCCATACTTTGACACCCAATTTACCATAAGTGGTCATCGCTTCCGCTAAAGCGTAATCGATATTGGCTCTCAATGTATGAAGAGGTACGTTCCCTTCGCTATATCCTTCGCTGCGGGCCATTTCAGCTCCACCAAGGCGACCAGAGATCAACGTTTTGCATCCTTTAGCCCCTGATTTTAGGGCGCGTTGGATTGCGACTTTTTGAACGCGTCTGAATGACGCTCTGTTTTCCAATTGGCGTGCGATGTTCTCAGCCACCAAGAGGGCATCAATTTCCGGACGTTTGATTTCCACAACGTTCAGGTATACTGTTTTGCTTGTCAATTGTTCCAATTTGGATACGACTGCTTTTTTTGTCTCAGCGTTTCTACCGATAACCATACCTGGTTTTGCGGTATTCACCGTGATAATAACTCTTTTTTTACTACGTTCGATCTCGATTTTGGAAACGCTAGCGTTTTTGTATAGATCGTAGATCAATTCGCGGATCTTGATGTCTTCTTGCAACAAGTCAGCGACTTCGTTCTTATCCGCATACCATCTTGATTCCCAATCAAGGATGATTCCTATGCGTTGTCCAATCGGATTAACTTTTTGTCCCATAAAAATCCTCCTATTCTTTCTCAGCCACTGTGATGTAGATGTGACTGGATCTCTTCAAGATTTGGAATGCTCTACCTTGTGCATGTGGTTGGAAACGTTTCATCGTTTTCCCCTCGCCAACGTAGATTTCTTTGACAAACAGATTTGCTTGTTCCATTTGATAATTGTGCTCCGCGTTTGCAACTGCGGATTTCAATAGTTTTTCAACAACGATGGATGCTCTTCTTGGAGTACCCCTTAAGATTGCGTATGCATCACCGACGTTTTTGCCTCTGATCAAATCAATGACCAATTTCACTTTGCGAGGAGAAATTCTGACGGATTTCGCTACTGCTTTTGCTTCCATTATTTCTTACCTCCCTTAGTTGCTTTCTTATCGGCGTGACCGCGATAACTTCTAGTCGGAGCGAACTCTCCCAACTTGTGACCGACCATATCTTCTGTGACGTACACAGGAATATGTTCTCTACCATTGTGAACACCAATTGTTAGGCCTACGAAGTTAGGGAAGACAGTGGAACGTCTCGACCATGTTTGAATTACTTTTTTTGAGTTTGCCTTGTTTGCGGCAACGACTTTATTCATTAAGTGATCGTCGCAAAATGGACCTTTTTTAATTGAACGTGACATATTGAGTTCCTCCTTCCTTATTTATTTCTTCTTCTAACGATCAATTTATCGCTAGGCTTATGATTCTTTCTAGTAATCTTACCAAGTGCAACTTTACCCCAAGGAGTAAGTGGTGCAGGGTGTCCGATTGGTTGTTTTCCTTCTCCACCACCATGAGGGTGGTCGACAGGGTTCATAACAGAACCACGAACTGTTGGTTTGATACCCATATGTCTTTTTCTTCCGGCTTTACCTAAGCTGACCAAGGAGTAGAATTCGTTTCCGACTTCACCGATGGTTGCACGGCAGTTCCCAAGAATACGTCTTACTTCACCGGATTTCAAACGGATCAGAACATATTTTTCTTCCCGTCCAAGAATCTGAGCGCTTGTTCCTGCAGCGCGGATCAATTGTCCGCCTTTCCCAGGATACAATTCGATGTTGTGAATCACGGTACCGACAGGAATCAGTTTCAACGCTTTTGCGTTTCCAACTACGATATCTGCATTTTCTCCAGATTCGACAGTCATTCCGACTTCCAAACCTTTTGGAGCTAAGATATAACGTTTTTCACCATCTGCATAATTGATCAATGCGATATTGGCTGTTCTGTTCGGATCGTATTCGATTGTGGATACTTTACCAGGGATACCATCTTTGTTTCGTTTGAAATCGATGATTCTGTATTTGCGTTTTGCGCCACCTGCTTGATGACGAACAGTGATTTTCCCTTGGTTGTTTCTACCACCGTTTTTCTTCAGAGTAGTCGTCAAGGATTTCTCTGGCTTAGCAGCTGTGATTTCGTTATAATCCAGCTTTGACATGTGTCGCGTACCATTGGTCTGCGGTTTATATTTGATTATAGCCATTATTGTCCCTCCTCTTAGACTTCGTAAATGTCGATCTTGTTGCCTTCTTTCAAGGTAACAACTGCTTTTGTAACCGAAGCGGTCAAACCGGTATACTGTCCGACTCTCTTTGTTTTCGGTTTCGAATTGATGACATTCACTTTCTCTACTTTTACTTTGAAGATTTCTTCAACTGCTTGTTTGATTTGAATCTTGTTTGCATTTTTGTTGACTTCAAATGTATATTTTCTGTCTTCTGCAAGTTTTGTTGTTTTTTCTGAAACGATCGGGCGTTTGATGATTTCATATTTATCCATATTAACTCAAAGCCTCCTCGATCTTTTTCAGCGCTGCTTCGGTCGCAACCAATTTATTTGCGTTCATGATGTCATACACGCTGATATGGTTGTAAGCAACTGCTTGAAGGTTTGGAATGTTTTTGGATGCCGTCTCGATCATATCGGTTACTTCATCCACAAGAACCATTACCTTTCCTTCTACTTTCAAACTATTCAAGACTGTGACCATTTCTTTTGTCTTATGAGACGCAAGAACTAATGAGTCAACAGCCACTAGGTCGTTTTGTCTAACTTTATCCGATAATACTATCTTCAGAGCTAAACGTCTTACCTTTCTATTTACTTTATAACTGTAATCTCTTGGAGATGGACCGAACACGATACCACCGCCTGTATAATGCGGTGCACTAATCGTACCCTGACGAGCGTGTCCAGTACCTTTTTGACGATAAGGTTTCTTTCCACCGCCGGTTACTTCCGCTCTGGTTTTCACTTTTGCGGTTCCCTGACGCATAGCTGCTGTTTGTTGTTTCACAACGTCATAGACAACTTGATTATTGCTTTCGACTGCAAATACGTCATCGCTCAGCTTCAAATTTCCAACAGATTCTCCTTGTTGATTCAACAATGCTAATTTAGGCATAGTTTGTTCCTCCTTCCGATAATATTACTTTTTAGTCGCGTTTTTAACGACGACTAATGATTTATTTGGTCCAGGTACATTGCCTTTGACTAACAGGATGTTCTTTTCTGCATCTGCACGAACGACTGCTAGATTTTGAATTGTCACTGTGTCATGACCCATTCTTCCTGGCATGTTCTTACCTTTTCTAATTCTGTTTGGTGCGATGACTCCCATCGAACCTACACCGCGGTGATATTTGGAACCGTGGGTGTTAAAACTTGTGTGTTGATTATGACGCTTGATAACACCGGCATAACCTTTTCCCTTAGAAGTTCCTGTTACGTCTACATAATCACCGGCGGTAAATATATCACATTTTACCTCCTGGCCGACTTCGTATTCTTCCATTCCTGAAAGACGAATCTCTTTTACGTAGCGCTTAGGTGTTGCTTCTGATTTTGCGAAATGTCCAGCTAATGGTTTGTTGATGATATTCGCTCTTTTGTTCATGAATCCTAATTGAACTGCGAAATACCCATCGTTCTCAACTGACTTTTTTTGCAACACAACATTCGGTTCCACCGAAATTACTGTGACAGGAATCATTTTACCAGCTTCATCAAATACTTGAGTCATTCCTACTTTTCTTCCTAAGATACCTTTTGCCATGAGTACACCTCCTATTTAATATTTTTTACTTCA
>JAFGQH010000065.1 GCA_016935815.1 Bacilli bacterium
ACCACATGTTGCGTTGTTCGGAGGAGAAGACGGACTATATTTCTATCGAAGGATTTTGGAAGAGTGTGGTGCGATTCTGATGCCGCAGTCAATCATAGCATTTGAACATGGATATAATAAAGGCGATGAGATTCGCAAGATTGCACAGGAGCATTTCCCCAACGCCGAAATCTACACCCTACAGGATATGCAAGGACTGGATCGGATGACCTTCATTATCAATGGGTTTCATGAAAAATAAGAATTTGTTTTGATACAGATTCTTTTTCTTTTCCTTAATAATATAAATATTATTAGAAAAAACATCACATTTTTTTCAAATAAAAACAGTTGACAATTCCTTGAAAACATATATATTATTATAGTGAAATGAGGGAAAACATGAGTAAAAAACTAGTCATTGTGGAATCACCAGCGAAATCCAAAACCATCGCACAATATTTGGGAGGCGACTATACGGTCGAATCTTCAGTCGGTCACATTCGTGATTTGGCAATTGTTGGAATGGGTGGTCTTGGTGTCGACGTCGAGAATGATTTCAAACCGACCTACGAAGTGCTTCCAGAAAAAAAGAAAGTCATTCATCAATTGAATAAATCTTTGAAAGACGCTGATGAATTGTACCTGGCTACCGACCCCGATCGGGAGGGAGAAGCAATATCTTGGCATTTGAGTGAGACTTTGAATATTAAGAATCAGAAAGTTTATCGTGTCATTTTTAATGAGATTACGCGAGAAGCAATATTGGAATCGTTTGAACATCCAGGTCAGATCAATAGAGATCTGGTCAACTCTCAGGAAACAAGAAGAATATTGGATCGTATCATAGGATTCAAATTATCGAAACTTCTCCAATCAAAGATCAAGTCAAAATCTGCCGGACGAGTTCAATCGGCTGCGTTGAAAATCATTGTAGATCGCGAAGATGAAATCTCCGCTTTTCAAGTAGAAGAATATTATGAAATCTATGCATCCATCGAAGAAATGGACGCAAAACTGGTCAAATTCAAAGGCGAAAATCCACAGATATCTTCTCAAAAAAAAGCGGAAGAGTTGATCGAGTCTTTATCAGAACAATTCAATGTGGGTTCAATTACAACCAAACCATATACAACCAATCCGAAACCCGCATTCATCACTTCAACATTACAACAACTTGCTTCCAGTAAGTATGGCTTCAACCCGACAAGAACGATGAAAATCGCTCAGTCCTTATATGAAGGAATCGATATTGGCAATGAAACAGTTGGTCTCATTACCTATATGCGTACCGACTCAACCAGAATGTCAACCACATTTATTTCTCAAGCAGAACAATATATTAAGGAAGAATATGGGGCTGAATACTATGGCAATTTCCGTAAAACGAAGAAGCAGGACAACGTTCAGGATGCCCATGAAGCAATTCGACCAACCAGTATTCATAGAACACCAAAAGCGATGAAGCAATATCTGAATCCGGCAGAATACAAATTATACCAATTGATTTTCGCTAGGGCAGTTGCATCTTTGATGAAACCGAAAAAGACAGAAGTCACATCCATGATTTTGTCCAACAACGAGGCGGACTTCAGAATCTCGAGTACAAAATTGGTATTTGACGGATTCCTAAGGTTATACAATCAATTTGAATCCGATGAAGATGAAGCAACATTGGATTTGTCCAAATTCCATGAGAACGACAAATTCAAGGCAAATGATGTCGTTTTCAAGCAATTTTTCACCACGCCACCTGCTAGATATTCGGAATCGACATTGATTAAGAAAATGGAAGATCTCGGAATCGGTAGACCTTCAACTTATGCACAGACGATTCAAACGATTAAGAATCGGAAATATGTGGAACTGAAAGAGCGGAAATTCAACCCAACAGAACAAGGCATATTGACAATTCGTAAACTAGATAAGTATTTCCATGAATTCATCAGTCCGACCTATTCCAATCAAATGGAATCTATGCTGGACAGCATCGCCGATGGTCAAGAAGAAAGAACGAAGAATCTAAATGAGTTCTATCAATATTTCATGCCTCTGGTGACCAACGCCGAACGAAACATGTCAAAAGTAAAACCGAAAGAAACCGGAGAAACTTGTCCAAAATGCGGTTCACCGATGGTTCATAAGCATGGAAAATATGGGGAATTCGAAGCGTGTTCAAACTTCCCGAAATGCAAATATATCAAACCAACAGAGAACACGCAAAAATCAGAAGCGTTTGATACAAAAGTCCCATGTCCGGATTGTGAAGGAGCCACCCTTGTTGTAAGAACAGCCAAAAAAGGCAAGAACAAAGGCAAGAAATTCTTGGCAGCTTCGACATTCCCGAAATGCAAATACATCTCACCGTTAAAGGTGTTGGAGGAGTTTTGTCCGAAATGCAATAACATCCTAGTAGAAAACGATAAAAACGAAGTGTTTTGTATTGATCCAGAGTGTGGATATCAGAGATAAATCTTCACAAAATCTTCAATTGACACTTCCAGTTACATGTGTTATTATGTATGTGCAACGAAAAGTTGCATTTCCCTGAAAGTGTTATTATAACACTTACCCTTCCTGAATTCGCTTCTTCCAATAGAAGCGAATTTTATTTTCATAAAACAATCAATAATATGATATAATACAATAGGTATTTAGGTGGTGAAATACATGGGATTGTTCCAGAAATTCTTTCAGAATAAAGAGCGAAAACAAAAAGCTGAAAAATACAAAATAGGAATGATGAAAACCCGTCAGGGTTCTTTGTCTTCACTAAAAGATATATTGACAAAATCCAAAGCAATCAATGAAGATTTATTCTCAAAATTAGAAGAAATATTCATCATGTCCGATATCGGTATCGATACGGTGATTGAATTCATCGAAGAACTAAAGGAATCTGTCAAAACAATGCAATTGACGAATCCTTTGGATCTTGAAAATCTGATTGTAGATAAGATGTTCGAATTGTATCTAAAAGATGAGATTATCAACACGAATATTCGTTACAATGAGAATGGATTGACGATTATCTTGTTTGTAGGAGTCAACGGAACCGGTAAAACGACTACGATTGGGAAAATGGCGTATAAGATCAAACAAGAAGGAAAAAGAGTTATGTTGGCTGCAGGTGATACATTTCGGGCTGGAGCAATCAATCAACTGAAAGTCTTTGGAGAACGCGTTGGGGTTCCAGTCATTGCCAAAGAAGCAGGAAGCGACCCATCCAGTGTCATTTTTGATGCGATAGGGCAGGCAAAAAAAGAACATGTAGACGTGCTCTTGGTTGATACCGCAGGACGACTTCAAAATAAAGTCAATTTGATGAATGAGTTGAATAAAATAAGCAGAATCATCACTAGGGAAACCAACGGACAACCATTTGAAACTTATCTTGTTATCGATGCGACAACAGGTCAAAATGGATTATCACAGGCCAAGATATTCTCCGAAGTAGCCGACGTAACCGGTATTGTTTTGACAAAACTTGATGGTACAGCAAAGGGTGGAATCGTTTTGGCGATTCGTCACAAATTGGGAATCCCGATTTCGTTTATCGGATTGGGAGAGAAATTAGAAGATTTGGAATATTTCGATATTGAAAATTATATATATGGATTGTTCGCAGATTTCTTCCAATCATAGGTGGTATTTATGGATCTGAAAGAAAAAATCCGAATCAATTCGCTGTATGATATCTATGGTGAATTATTAACGGAAAAGCAACAAGAATATTTTGAATATTATTATATGAGCGATTACTCTTTATCGGAAATTTCCGATATTCTTTCGGTTAGTCGAAACGCTGTGCACATGCAGCTCAAAAACGTTGTATCTCATTTGGAACATTACGAGAGTATCTTGCACATCCAAACAAAGAAAGAATTGACAAAATCCCTGATTGAAAGAATCCAGAAAAAAGAACTTACCCCAGAACAAATCCAAACAGAATTGGAGAAGATGTAATCTATGGCATTTGAAAATCTAACCAGTCGCTTCCAAATGGCTCTGAGACGAATCACAGGGAAAGCCAGACTGAATGAATCCGATATCGACCAAATGATGAGAGAGGTCCGTTTATCTCTTCTGGAAGCAGATGTCAACTATAAGGTAGTCAAGGAATTCACCGAAGAAGTCAAGCAACAGGCTTACGGGGAACGAATTTTGAAAGGTTTGAATCCTGGTCAACAAGTTGTCAAAATCGTTAGCGATGAATTAACAAAATTGATGGGTGAAAAAGCATCCGATCTTCGCTTCAATCCAAACGGAATTACCGTCATGTTGATGGTAGGATTGCAAGGTGCTGGTAAAACGACTACTGCCGGGAAACTGGCGAATTATATTCGCAAAAACAATGACAAAAAACCGTTGTTAATCGCAGCCGATATTTATCGACCTGCAGCAATCGAACAGTTACAAACAGTGGGATCTCAGTTGGATATCCCTGTCTTTGAAATGGGTAAAATCGATCCCCTTACAATTGTCAAAGAAGGATTGGAATTCGCGAAAAAAGAAGAGTTTGATCTTGTCATTATAGATACAGCGGGACGCCTTCATGTAGATTCAGACATGATGGAAGAAATCCGCAAAATAGAGGCATTATCCAAACCGAATGAAGTCTTATTGACAGTCGATGCGATGACTGGACAAGACGCTGTAAATGTCGCCAAAGCATTTAATGAAGCGTTGACATTAACCGGATGTATTTTGACAAAACTTGATGGAGATACACGTGGTGGAGCAGCATTGTCGATCCGTAAAATTGCCGACGTACCAATCAAGTTTTCCGGAACTGGTGAAAAACTGACCGAGATCGAAGTATTCCATCCGGAACGAATGGCTTCTCGTATTTTAGGCATGGGAGATGTCATGTCTTTAGTGGAAAAAGCTACGGCCGAAATCGATGAAGCGGAAGCGATGTCGATGATGGAAAAAATGATGTCGGGAAATTTCAACTACAATGATTTGTTGAAGCAGATGAAGATGATTAAACGAATGGGAAAATTCTCGGGAATTTTGAAGATGCTACCGGGAATGAGCACGATGGCAAACATCGATCAGGTCGATGATAGCCAACTCGCATATATCGAAGCTATTATTGGTTCAATGACAAAAGATGAGAGAAAACGTCCAGAATTAATCGAGCGAAGCAGTTCCAGAAGAAATCGGATAGCAGAGGGTTGCGGTCGATCCACAACCGAAATAAGTCGTTTGATTTCTACATTGGATAAGCAACGCAAAATGATGCGTCAACTCCAAAACATGAATCCTCAAAACATTGAAAACATGGCTCAAGGCAATTTCCAACCAAAAGAATCAAGAGCGATGCGAAGATCGAAAAACAAGAAAAAAGGTGGCTACAGATAGCCACCTTATTTATTTTGAGAAAGGTATTTCGATAAGAACCGGTAAACTGCATTTTCAGAACTTGTATGTTCTAAAACAATGTCTGCAACTTTGATCAAATCCGGATGTGAGTTTTTCACACAAACGCCAAGGTTTGCATATTCAATCATTTCAATGTCGTTATGTCCATCGCCGATTGCGATTACTTGATTTTGATCAAATCCAAGATATTCTGCTACATAATTCAATGCTTTTCCTTTGTTTGATTCTGGTGTGTAGATTTCAAGGATGGAATCAAACTCACCAGTCAAATCCCAAATCCGACAAAGGACTTCACCTTGATATTTGTTATCAATATATTCTTTGATGATTTTTCCTCTACCCTGTTTTCCGATAATGATGAATCCATTGGTGTCGGTATTAAGAATCTCTTTCAAATCTCCCACAATGATATCGGTTGCCCCATCGACGTGAAGCAAGGGTTCGATTTCTTTTTCTTCTTTGTAGAGATATATTTCATCATATACTTCTGAAAACGCATTGCGAATGTGTTCCAGATTGGTTTCGAAAATATCGATGATGGCGTCTTTGTTAACCGTATAATTTACAACAGGGAATTCCTTGTGATTAGGATGTGTGATCAAACCGCCATTATAATTGATAATCGGTGTATCCAATCCAAACCGTTCGTATACGAATTTTGAAGATCGAAATGGTCTCCCTGTCGCAATCACGATTTTATGACCGAACTCCTGTAGTTTTTTCATGAATTCGCACAATGTCTCAGATAAAGAATCGAAATCGTAAAGTATCGTTCCATCCAAATCCAGTGCAATCAAGTATTTTTTCATAGTATCACCGGAATCTATTATCTCATATCACCATCAATTACGCAATTCATTATAACAATTGAATAATATTATGTTTTAAGATATAATTTAATGTAACAGGAGAGTGGATACATGACTGCTAAATTGTTGACCTTATTGGTCCCATATATCTCATTGGCAATCGACTGGGTTGCCATCCGGAATTTCCTTCTTGGCGCCATTACTGGCATCATTCTTTTTACATTGTCGATTGTCGGTATCCTTGCTTCTAACGAACGAAAGAAGACAAAAATACGTCTTTCCAAAGGAATCGCCCTTGATGATAAAGTCGTTTTGGATATGGTTGAATCCAAACAGAACCAGTTGGATAGAACCGCAAGAACAACCGATAGCGGATATTTTAAAGTCGCCTTGGATTTGAGCTTGGAATTATCGGAAGAGATATCGAGATATTATTTTCCGGATTCCAGATATCCACTTTATGAATTATCGATTCAAGAATTATTGACTTTGAATTATTACATTACGAATCGCATCAATGAGCTGGTCAACGGTAAATTCTTCAAACTCTTCAAGAATTATCGGATTGCCAGTATCATTGATTTATTGAATACAAAAAAGAAAATTACAAACTCAAAACTGATGCAAATTTCCAGAAAGATCAAACTACAACAAATCTTTACTGCTGGAAAAACGGTACTCAACTATGCTAATCCGATCTATTGGTTCCGCAAACTCGCGATCAAACCGACCACTGTATTAGTCACTAAGGAAATTTGTAAATATATCATATCCATTTTCGGAGAAGAAACCAACAAAATCTATAGCAAAGCCATTTTCAAACAAAAGGATTCCGAAGATGAAATCATGGATAAATTAGAACAAATAGTCGAAAATGAGGAGATAGAATAATGTTCAAGCGAAAGAAAAAACCAGAACGAATCGTTCCCGGATACACTAGAACACCTGATAACCAGGAATTCTTTATTCCTCAAATCAATGTCATTGAAGATAAGAAAACATTGAGAAACAAATTCGTTTCTCCGATTTTCGGTACAGCTCCGAAAGACGAAGTAACAATCCCACAAGATCGTCAAGGTTGGGGAGACATCGATAAGAAATATGATGCTTTCCGTAGCAAACGTAAATTAACCAAGGAAGAAGCGAAACGCAGATATGGACACCAATACTATGAATTCATGCGTGTCGACAGTTCCTCTATGAAAAAAGTACATACCCAAGAAGGGTTAACCTCCGAGGATTTATTGAAAGCGAAGCAACCCGAGAATATTCAGACCGCAGAAGAAATCATCAACGAACATACAACAGCTGTTTCCGTAGACGAGTTCTTTAAATCGGCTGAGGAAACTCTGCAAGAGAATCAAGAAGAAATCATTGAATCTGAAGTGTTGAAAGATATCATCACAGAGGATGATGAAGTGATTTCAAATGAAACTGTGGAAGAGGAAAGAGAAGATGATGACATTCTCTTCCAAGAGACTGAGGAACAACCTGAAATCGAAGACATCGCATTCGCAGATGATTTTGAATACGAAGAATATAAACCACCAACGGTTCCAAAAGAAGTGAGACATGTAGAGCACCATGAACAAGCCAACGACTTCGCTCATTACCAATTGCCTCCGATTAGCCTGTTCAAGAAGGCAAAAGAAAAAGCCGAAGAAGAACCAGTATGGAT
>JAFGQH010000066.1 GCA_016935815.1 Bacilli bacterium
ATTGCCGCTCCCAGAGCATACCATTTCGGTACATCGATCGCAACCCCGTTCGCAAAGTAATCAATCAATTTAAGAATGGCATTTTTCCCAACCAAAACAGCGGTGATGACAATTGCCACACCTAAGAAAATAGAGATGATACTCTCGTATTTTTCATGTCCATACGGATGTTTCTCATCTTGTTCTTTTCTAGAAAAGATCGCAGAGATATAAACAACGATATTCGTTGCGATATCACCGATGGAATTAATTGCATCACTGATCAATACTCCGGATTGTCCAAAGATTCCCGCCAGTAATTTCATTACTGCCAAAAAGGCATTGGAAATCATCGTGAAAATCGTATTGTTCTTAATGATTTTCTGTTCTTGCTTGATATCCATGATGAATGGTCCCCCCTGATTAAAAAGTGCGACTAAATCGCACTTTTCAGTTTTTTATCTATGGTCCATACCTTCGAAAATCTGATACATATAGATTTCTTGGATATGTGCTAATTTCTCATCGAGTAATGCAGATGTCATATCGCAGTATGAAGAAACTGCATTCACATAATCACTTACCAACAACTGATCAATGATTAAATAGTTGAGATATCCGACAACGTACAAACCATCATAAAGATCTGTAAAGTATGTGTTGATCGCTGCTAACACGGATTCTGGCATATCCGGTTTTACCAAACCGTAGATTGCTTCTAAGTTTCCGGTTCCATAAGCGATGGTAGCAAAACGATAATCAGCATAAACTTTCAATTGATCGAATGTTAACTCGTCTGTTGAGTTCACAAGTGCATCTAAGAATTCTGCTTCTCCTGTACCAATATCATATGTCATTGTAAATTCCGCAGAAGGTTTTTCGAAGGCAGCACCCTTTGTCACTTCGATAAGATGCATACCGTAAGATGTTTCCACCAAACTGTCATAGAACAGGTAATCTTGGTTGTCATTGGCTTGATAATCTTGATACAAAGAGATCAGTGCGTCGACGAAGGATTCTTCGTATACCGATACAGAATCATTGTAAGTCATTTCACCCAGTGCTTCAGTGATTAGATTGAATCCGAATAATTTGAACTCGCCCCAAGTTGCATCGTCACGTCTTGCTTTGTTGTAATCGACAACAAGTCCTGACATGGTATGAGTATCATCTGCCAAGTAGTCGCGAATCGCCGCCTCGAAATCAACTAGCATTTGATCATACGTCGTAGTATCAGCCATGCTGGAATAGAAATCATTGTAATCATCCGGTTGTCCATCCTCGTCACGGTCAACGTAAATCAAGATATGGTTGACATTCAAGCTGAAATAATTATCATAATATGCTTGGCTCAAATCCATCAAATAATTCAAGATATCATAGTTATTTGCCATAACATTGTCATAGATCAAATATGTTTGTAAGTTACCTGTGACATAGTATTCGTAAATCATTTCGTATTTGGAACGAACACCGTATGCAAGATACAAGTATTCATCAAATGTGTAGTAAGAAGCATAGTAACTGCTGTTGAAGGAACTTTCCAAAGAATTGTAAGCATCCAAATGTGTTTGCATGACTTCGGAAGTGTTGTCCAAGACATTGTATTCGCATGTTTCGGTTTCATCAGTGCAATAAATGTCTTCGTAGTGAGCTGCAATGACTGCAGGAGTTTGCGATGCATAAATCAAATACATTGGAATGTTCAAATTCATTGCGAATGTGAAGAGATCGTCCGCAGTAATCGTTTTGTCATCATAAATTGCTACAACGGTTTCACTTCCGTCTGCATCCAACTCGAAGTCAGCGTCGACAGATTGATAATCTTTTCCAAGATAGTAATCCAAGATGTTCAAGTTGTGTTCTTGTCTCAATCCGACGATTCTTGCGGATACGAAGGAAGATACAGCCAAATCTCCATCGATGATCGCTTGTTGCATTTCATCATAGATATCTTGACCGATCAAAGCAACCAAATCCGCTTCGGTACCATCAAAGTCTGCTACATCGACTTTCTCGGTGCGTTGCAGGTTCAGGATCATATAATAAGAAGTATCGTTTGCGGAAGGATAACTGACCGGTGCATATGTATAATACAAATCGGTGTTATCACCACTTTGATAATCTTCATAAGTTCCTAATGTATCATATACAAAGTTGTCCAATTTGGTGTTAGCGGCTACTAAGGAATCCCTTGTAACAGTCAAATCTTCATTTGCCAATAGATCTTCCAATGTCGCATCTGTTGCCAATGGAGTTTTGTATTCTCCATAAATATAGTTGTATAGCAGTATGAACTGTTGCAGGATTTCTGCATCGGACAAACTACGTGTATTAGTATCGTTCAAAGAAGTACTTGGAACATTCTCAAGTGGGGTTGTTCCAGTATATAACTTCAATTCGCCATTCATGGAAACGAGTTTGAACAATCTCAAAACAGTTTTCGCATCGGTTTCCGACATGAAACGAATTTTGATGAGAGATACGTCGTAAGAATAATTAGATGCATAATAGTCTGCTACAGCAGTAGGACCTGCATACCATCCTTGATCGCTATTGTCATCGGATAAGATTTCTGCTATCGCATAATTTTCTCTCGCTACAACAACTCTGACATAAGTCTCAACAGAATCTTCATCATACCCTAAAAGGTACATGCTGTCGTAGAATGATTTTGTCATGTCTGCTTGTTCTTGAGCAGAATGATTGTTGATTTCTTCCTGATCGTTTGTGGAATATATTAATTTTTCCAATCTCGTGTCGATTTCATCTTGGGTCACTGCCGAAATATAGCTAGCAAGAAGGTCTAAATCGACCATCATCAGTAGCTGGTTCAATCCATCATTGACTTTCAACTCTTGATATAAGTCCGCATAAGTGATGGTATATTGGTCATTCGACATAAAAATACCATCCGGATTGGAGAGTTGTGGGATGATGGAATCATTCGGTGTTGTGACATCCGTTGTGGTTGTCTTATTACAAGCGGTAATTGATAACCCTAGGAATATCGCAAGAAAGGAAATGATGATTCTTCTTGTTGTTAACTGCATATCAAAAACTCCTTTATATAAACGTGTCTAATATATTATATAACAAAACGTCTTGATTTTGAAATGTTTTTTTTAACAGATTCCATTTTACGAAAAAACCGCCCCATCTTCGTGAAATTCTTGTGATAAAACATCAAAAAAGGCACTCGATTGAGTGCCTCTAATGTTTTGTTATTCGATGACTTCGGAATAATCCATCGACGCTAGGCGTTTATACATTGCCCAACGTTGTTTTGCATCTTTTCTGTTCTTGTCAAGTAAAACTTCTGCTGCTTCCGGATCGGATTTCAACAATTGTTGATAACGGTTTTCTCGTAACAAGAAGTCATGATATTTATCCCATTGAGGTTCTCTCGAATCGATTTGCAATGGATTCTTGCCTTGTTCGATCAAACGAGGATCGAAACGGAAGATTGGCCAGTATCCGCATTCGGTTGCGAGTTTTGCTTCTTGGTTGGAGTTGCCAAGACCACCAGTGATTCCATGTGCGATACATGGTGAGTAAGCAAGGATGATGGACGGTCCTGGATATGCTTCCGCTTCTTTCATTGCTTTTAGCAATTGAGTCGGGTTCGCTCCATGAGATACCATCGCAACATATACATGTTCATAACTCATTGCCAATGCAGCGAGGTCTTTCTTCTTGCCAGGTTTACCAGCAGCTGTGAACTTCGCAATGGAAGCAGCTCTGGAAGCCTTGGATGATTGACC
>JAFGQH010000067.1 GCA_016935815.1 Bacilli bacterium
ATTTCCAAAAATGATGTGGTTCGATTGTTTCATTCTACACATCCGGAGTACAATATTGACGACCTATACAAATACGCTGTTGCAATAGAACTTCAAGAAGAATATTTGTTGTGTCTTTACTATCCAAGTCATCGCGAATTTCACAAAATAAAAGCCTGAATGATTTCAGGCTTTTTCTTTGTTTAGTTTAATTTTGCCAAATACTCATAGAGGTCTGTTGTTTCATCGGTCGCGCTCAACGCTTCATTGATTGGACAATGTCCGATTTCCAAACTATTAGTATAGACAGCCATTCCACCCAAACCTTGTTTCAACAACTCGGTTGCGTGAACGCCCATCTTACTGGCAAGAATGCGGTCAAATGCACTCGGATTTCCTCCCCGTTGAATATAACCAAGAACTGTAGCCCTCGATTCATAGTCTGAATTGGATTGGATGTCTTTTGCTAAATCAAACACATTTGTGATATGCTCTGCAACTACGACAATTAAATGCCGCTTTCCAATACTCTGAGCCCATTTGACTTGCTTTAAAACATTTTCTCTGTTGAATCCCGTTTCTTTCGTGATTACGATTTCCGCTCCGCAAGCAATACCAGAATAGATCGACAAGTCTCCACAATCTCTACCCATGACTTCAACAACGGTACATCTTTGATGAGAGAATGATGTATCTCTCAGTTTATCGATGGCATCGATTGCTGTATCCAAAGCTGTAAAGAACCCAATCGTGTATTCTGTTGATGCGATATCGTTGTCTATGGTTCCAGGTATGGCAACCACGTTGATCCCCATATCATTCAAGGCCATTCCACCTCGATAGGTACCATCCCCACCGATTACAACTAGCGCATCAATCCCGTGTTCGTTGAGGTTATCAATCGCGATTTGTCTCACTTCTTCTTGTTTGAAAGATTCTAATCTGGAAGACCCCAAAATAGTTCCCCCTCGATTTAAAATCTGTCCGACATCATTTCTTGTCAATTTTCTGATCTTGTTTTCAACCAGGCCTTTATATCCATCAAAGATTCCATATGCCTCAAATCCAAAATGGATCGCAGATCTTACTACAGCACGCACACAGGCATTCATTCCTGGCGCATCTCCACCAGATGTCAAAACTCCGATTTTCATATTGTTCACTCCTTCATTTCGTGAATTTCTTTGATGATGACTTGCAATTTATTGTTTCTGATTTCTTTGGTCCCAGAGAACAGGAATACTTCGCCTTTTTTCAACTTCGTTTTATAGAGCGAATAGGTTCTTGGAAAGAATGTAGTATCTACATTTTGGAAGATATCTTCCACTTCAATGAATGCCATTTCTTCTTGTTTCTTCGTTGTAATCTGTTTGATTCTAGATATGACACCAATGAAATATACATTTTCTTTGAGGGATTCCAGTACATCGGAAACCAGCATATATTTATTCTTTTTAATTACTTCTTCATATTTGTTAAGAATATGATACTGGAAATTGAGCCCCAATAATTCTTTCTCTTTTTCGTGAAGTATTTCATATTCGTACTCTTCATATTCCAAGAAATGAAAGGTTTCATTCTTGTATTCAAATTCTACGAAACTGATTAATTTTGGTAGATTCTCAATCATTGTTCGTTTGTTTTGTTTGAAATCATCGAACACTCCTGCAAATATCAATGCTTCGATAACATTTGAATGAACATCTCTTTTGCGTTTGACAAAATCCACCAGATCCTTGATAGGTTGTTCATCTTGAATTGAGATGATTTGTTCTGCAGCAATCGGTCCGATTCCTTTGATCCCTTTGATCGGGAACCTTAGATTTCCATTTTCCGGCACATAATCTACTCCAGATTTATTGATACGAGGTGGAAGAATATTGATCCCCAATTGTTTCGCTTCCATAATATATGTTTTGGTTCCGAATACAGAACCAATCTGAGAATTCAAAAGGACAGACATGAAATATTTTCCGTAATTGGCTTTTAGATACGCCATCCAATATCCAACCAAGGCGTAGGCAACTGCATGACTTTTGTTAAATCCATAATTGGCGAACTTGACGATATAGTCATATATCGTATTTGCCACAGATTCAGCATACCCTTGATTTTTAGCGCCTTGAACGAATCGTTTGCGTTCGCTCTCTAATACTTCACGTTTCTTCTTTGATACAGCCCGTCGTAAAACATCCGCTTCCCCCAATGAATAGCCGGCAAATTTATTGGCAATGGTCATAATCTGTTCTTGATAAATGATAATCCCATTGGTAGGTTTCAAAATCGGCAACAAATCGACATGAGGATAAGTGATGCGTTCTTCATTATTTCTACGTTTTAAGAAGGTTGGGATATTTTCCATCGGACCTGGCCGAAATAAGGATATACAAGTTGCTATATCGGCGAAATTGTCTATCTGCATTTTCCCAACAAGATCCATCATACCTCTTGATTCTAGTTGAAAGACTCCCAATGTTTGGACCCGTTTCAACAACTCGAATGTCGGTAAATCGTCCATAGGAATTTTATAGATGTTGATTGATCTACCTTCCGTATTTTCAATCAAATCCATAGTATCCTTGATGATGGTTAGATTTCTAAGGCCGAGAAAATCAAACTTCAACAATCCTAAAGCTTCCAGGTCGGATGCCTCATACTGGGTTTGATAGGCATCCATAAGCCCGGGCTGAATCGCACAGTGTTCGCGAATGTCTTCTCCAGATATGATGATTCCGGCTGCGTGAGTGGATACATGTTTTACAAGTCCGCTCAATTGATCAGCGATTGAAATCAGTTCTTTAATCTCTGGAATATTCATATAATAAGAATATTCTTTCTTATACTTTTGTTTAAAGACTTCCAGCGAGTTATTCGCGTTGGACAGCGACTTGCTGAGTTCATCGACTATGACTGAATCGACTTCCAAGATTCGTCCCGCATCCCGGATTGCCGATTTTCCTTGGAAGGTTCCAAATGTAATGATTGAAACTACTTTTTCTTTCCCATACTTATCGATGACATAGCGAATGACCTCTTCTCGTTTATCATCAGGAAAATCCATATCGATATCCGGCATTGTGATTCTTTCTGGATTCAAAAACCGTTCAAAATATAGATCATTCTCAATCGGATCCACATCTACGATTCCTAATACATAGGCTACAAGAGATCCCGCTGCAGACCCTCTACCAGGGCCTACCAATATCCCATTTTTCTTAGCATATAATACAAAATCCCAAACAATAAGGAAATAGTCCTCATAGCCCATCTCATGAATAATAGATAGCTCATAATCCAATCTCTTTTTATACGCTTCAAATTGTGATTTATACAGGTTGCTTTGTACCAGTCTTCGTTTCAGCCCCTTATTCGACAGTTCTACAAGTTTGTCATAAACCGACCCACTTTTCAATGGAAATTTCGGTAGATGTCGTTCGGATAAATCTATGTTGAGATTGCATGTATCAATCATTTCAAAACTGTTTTTGATCGCTTGAGTGTACTGCGAATACATCGAGTCTAGTTGACTCGTTGATTTCAAATCATAATATGTTTCTTGATTGGAAAACAATCCGATATCGTCATTGCTTTCTCTCAGAATCTTACTTAAAACCGTCGATGTTTTCACATCGCTTTTCTTATAATATTTAACTCGGTTCATAACCAACTGTGGCCCAAGACCTTTTAGTTTTGGCGCAGCTTGAAGCTCAAACTGATAATCATTAAGATCCAATCCAAGATAAAATGACTTCGTGATGGATTGTAATTCTTTGATTAGTTTTTGCAAATCGTCAGTATCACCAGAAAACAGTTTTTTGGATACGATTCCTTCATCAGTTTTAAGCACTACAACCAGATCAGAATGGTATGTTTTCAAATCTGATAACTGGATGACGCTGTCAAATGACGCTTTTGAACTGAGCTGAATCAAATTGCGATAGCCGTTATAATTCTTCGCTAATAACAATAATTCGATAGAACCCAAAAAACCGGATTCCAAACTGACTTGTAATCCGATGATTGGTTTAATGCCTGTTTCCAAGCACTTTTTATAAAATTTTAATGCTCCGTACATATGAACTTGATCTACCAATGCCAGAGTTTCATAACCCTGTTTCTTTGCATCCACCACCAATTTGTCGATATCGACAAGGCTACCGTTCATTGAGTATGTACTTTGAACATAGAGATTAAAATCTATCATATGGTTCACCAAAAATATTATATCATACTCAAGAATAAAACTCTATTTCTTACGCAAAATATAGTACGCTCCTATCACGGCAAGGACCAAGAATGGAATGCTCCAATATGAGTATGATGATTCTTGATCATCAATGGAATCTACAGCATCTAAAATTGCGATGTCATAACTACGATAGATATTACCTTCAAACAACAATTCCAAGCGGTACTCTCCCGGTTGTGTCAAAGAGACTGTTCCACTTGTCAACTCGCCATTTAAATAAGCAGTTCCAAAAATAGTCAATTCCAAATTTTCATAACTATCGCTTTCGTTCAACCCAAATACAGAAGGGTAAATCGTAAATCCGATTTCAACATGGAAGTTCCCCACACCATATAGAATCAAGTCATGATATCCGACGTCCTCGATTGCTTCTGATCGATAATACTCACCGTCAACTGCCATCGAAACAGCGTTGGAATAGATATATAGAGGTGATTCAAATTCCATTCCTTCTATGAATGCTACAGTGTTTACCCCATCGAAACATTCTACAGAAGGCAAAATCGTAAAGTTCCTTTCCATCTGATAACCATTTTCACCAAACACCTGAAAGAGATAATTCCCCGGAGTCGATACAATAGATCCCGATTCATATAACTGATTGTTCAGATATAAGATTCCCTGGCTATCAATCGTAACGTCTTGAATATAATAGTCCTCAAAACGCTCCCCGTTGATGACAATACTTGGATTGATCGAAACACGGTAATTATAGTGATAGGTATCATCCACTATAGAAATATCATAATATCCAGGCCCCTCCAAGATGATGGCTTCAACCAACTCTTGGTTCACATAAGCCTGTCCCTGATATTGAATCAAAGCACGATTCGAAAATTCGATTTCCGGTTGGAAATCAGGTGAAATCTCTCCTAAATGATTCATGTATTCAATCGACCCATCGTGATTCAAAAAAACCAAGATGTGATTGTGATTGTGGAAAGAACGATAACTGGTTGTAGTTGAATGTAGAAACTCCAAAACCTTACCTTGCAAATCATAATGATATATAATATATCGCAGAAATACAGGAAGTCCTAAATCCGATTGTGTATATTGCTTGCAGATAAAAAGGAATTCTCCGTTTCCGACATCTGCCACATACCAAATTATATCAATCCATTCCGTATTGACAATTTGTTCATCTACCAAGGCACCTGATTCTCTATCTGAAATCCGGAAATAACCTCCATAATCTCCATCTCGATACTGAATCGATCCATATTCAATTGATATAGATTCTTGCTCATACGTGCCGTAGATTGAAACACTTGCATCACTCGGTATTTTGGTAACTGGATCCAAAGCCAAAAACAATACTACAATACCTAAAAACCATCGCATAAAAAAAGCCCCCTTCCGGTAAAATCATACCGAAGGAAGGCTTGAATTCTTTATAATAAGGATAAAGTATCTCTGGCAATCATAACTTCTTCGTTTGTTGGAATTACGAAGACTTTGATTTTTGAATCATCTGCGGAAATCAATTGTTCCACACGAACTTTCGAATTGCGCTCGTGATCAATCTTGGCACCTAATACTGCTAAACGTTCAATCACATTCGCTCTTGTTGGAACGGCATTTTCACCGATACCGGCTGTAAAGACAATCGCATCTGCTCCACCCATATATACATAATAACTTGCGATATAGTCAGCCATACGTTTTGCTTGAACATCAATAGCGAGTTTCGCACGGTGATTTCCGGATTCCGCTGCTGCTACCAAATCTCTGGAATCAGATGATATACCTGACACTCCAAGATAACCGGACTGTTTGTTTAGGAAATTCGTGATTTCTTTTGCGGACTTATGTTTCTTGTTCATCATATATTCGATGATTGCAGGATCGATGTTTCCAGATCTGGTACCCATTGGTATTCCTTCCAAAGGTGTAAATCCCATAGTAGTATCCACCGACAATCCACCTTTGACAGCACAAATGGAAGCTCCGTTTCCGATATGGGCAACAATAACGTTGACATCTTCCGGTTTCTTTCCTAATAACTCAGCACATCGATAAGAAACATACTTGTGACTGGTTCCGTGGAATCCGTATTTTCTAACTTTATATTGGGTATACCAATCATAAGGTACTGCATACAAGAATGCCTCTTCTGGAATCGTATGATGGAACGCTGTGTCAAAAACTCCCACATGTTTTACATGAGGAAGAACTTCTTTGAACGCTTTGATTCCAATTAGGTTTGGACCCAAATGAAGTGGTGCCAAATCTACGATGGATTCCAAATAATCGATTTCATCTTGTTCCAAAACGATTGATTCTGCAATTCTGTCGCCACCGTGAACTACTCTGTGTCCCACTCCGGCAATCTCATCAAAAGAAGCAATGATCTTCAAATCAATCAGTTTATTAAGCAAAATATTGACAGCTATACCATGATTTTCGATTTCCAAAGTTTCTTCCAGTTTTTCTCCATTGACTTTAATGGAAAAGATGGAATGTTTCATTCCGATTCGTTCCACAATTCCACTTGTGACAAGTTTTTCCTCAGGCATTTCCAACAATTGGAATTTCAAAGATGAACTACCTGCGTTAACAGCCATGATTTTCTTCATAATATAATACTCTCTCCTATATTTTGTAAAATTCGGTATTTTGGAACCAGTCATTCAACTGGTTGATAACGTGTTTCATTTCTTTCTGATTATTGAAATCGGGTAAGTCAACCAAGAGAAACCGATTTGGCTGGATAACATCTTCGCCTTCTCTTTGGAACAAGACGATACTCTTCTTTTGATTGTTTGTTAGAGATTCCGGGAGGTTTACCATGCCAAACAGTTTCCAAAGATGTTTTAGTTTCTCTGATTTCTCGATTAGGATATTGGGATCGACAGTTTGCTCGTCGAAGACACCAATCAAAAATCCTCCAGAAATGATATTCGATGCATGATACCCTATTATATTATAAATGGTATCTGCATCCAAGCCAGACGTATCAGTAACCATCAAATCCGATTCCGGATATCGAAATGTCAGCGTATCTTGGAAGTATACTTGATCTCCATATCCCAAAATATCAAATAATGCCGCTGCGAGACGATACATCTCATTATCACTATCTACACCCACCAAAGAGGTTTCACCATCTAGATTGTTTGCGATACTTGTAATTAGGTTTCCGACTCCAACAAGAGGATCTAAAATCTGCAAATCTTGTTTCAAATACAGTTTCGTTACCAGATAGTGGATAAATACTCCAATCGTTTCTGGGGTCATCATCTGATTCGTGATACTTGCATGTTTGAAGCCTCTCAAACATGCAAATTGAAATGCCTTCCGAATTTCTTCTGGTTGGAATTCAATCGAGCTAACAGTACTAATAATTTCCTCTAATTGAGGTTTGATTTCTTGGTACTTGTCTTCCACGGAATTCGCCATGATGTTCTCACAAGTGATTATCATGCCATCCAGATAAGGTAGCTTATATGTTTCGTAGATGAGTGTACAAGACGCATCAAAACAATCAAACAGAGTTTCAATATTCGATTGATTTATCATTCGATCACCACCTTACATTGTAACATATTTATAATTTGAAAACAACTGAATATGTCCATTTTACTGAAAAAACTCCACCTTGAGGTGAAGTTTTATTCATATTGTTATTTTTGAAATATAATTGGCATTTTATACATCTTCGTTATTCTACCGTTTGCCGGCATCATATGGTTCCCCGGCAGCTTTTGGTGCTTGAGAATTCTTCGATGTAAATGCTAAAACGATAATTGTAACGACATAAGGAATTGTATAGAGGAGTTCGGTTGATAGATTCATGTTTTCCAAGAATGGTATCAACGTCGTCATACTTGCAATCCGAGCTACAAATCCAAACAGTAATGCAACAACTAAGATTCTAAACGGTTTCCATTGACCGGAAATCAAAACAGCAAGCGCCAAGAACCCGTAGCCATAAACGGCATAGTTTGCATCGTAGTTTCCGGTAATCGGAACAATATAAAACAAACCACCAAGTCCGGCAAGTCCACCGGAGATGATAACACCGATATATCTCATCTTTCGGACATTGATTCCCGCTGCATCAGAAGCTTGCGGATACTCACCACAAGAACGCAACCGTAGACCGAATCTTGTTTTATACAAGACGATATAAGCGACGATCAACAAGAAGAATCCAATATAAACGCTCATGAATGTCTTGGAAAAAATCGTTGGTCCTAATACTGGAATGTTTGAAAATACCGTTTCGCTGATAAAGAAACTATTCGCAGGATACTGAACTTTCGAATATCCTGTCAAGGCTTGTGCTATGAAGACCACGAATGCCGGTGCAAACATGTTGAGTGCAGTACCAGAGATAATCTGGTTCGCATTCATATTGACAGAAGCGTACGCATGCAATAACGATAGTAAAATACCGAATACAATTGCAATCACGATTCCAATCAGGAACAACCAGTTTCCGTCCAGTCCGGTCGCGCGATAAATGATTCCCATAAAGAATGCGCTCGAGAATGCACCAATAACCATGATACCTTCCAAAGCGATATTAACAACGCCGCTTCGTTCGGAGAATAGACCTGCCAAAGCGACAACCAATAGAGGAATCGCTACAAAAAGTGACAGTCTGATGATTTCAAATAATGTATCAAAGAATCCCATTATTGATCATCTCCTTTCACGTCTTCAACATGTTTGGCGAAGATCTTTTTTACCAAGTTCCTAAACAACATCGACAGGGCGCTGAAGTAAATGATCGTTGCGACGATGATGCCGATGACTTCTTTACTAAAGGATAATGATTGCAAGTAGAATCCACTATTCTTAATATAGCCGAAGAACAACCCAGATGCTAGAATTCCAAGCGGGTGACTCAAACCAAGTAAAGCAACCGCAATACCATCAAAACCTTGACTCATCAAAGAGTAGGTAGTCGAGATATGGGCTCCTGCTTTTGTCAAGAATACGATTGCACCAGCAAGACCTGACAACGCTCCAGCGATTGTCATGGAATATACGGTACTGATCTTTTCGTTGACGCCGGCATATTTCGCAGCGTCCTTATTATAACCGACGGCTTTCAATTGATAACCAAACGTCGTTTTTTTTAAAACAATATAAATGACAATGACGGCTAAGACCGCTAGGAAGAATCCACCGTTGATGGAAGAATCAGGGAAAATGAGATTCAATCCCATTTTCGGTATAACAGCTTCGCTTACAACGCTTGCAGATTCTGAATACAATGAATTGTATACATAGGTCTTTACACCCAAAATAACCAAATACATAGCTGTATAGTTTAACATAATGGTAGAAACAACTTCATGCACATTGAAGAATGCTTTCAGTAAACCAGGGATCAATCCCCAAACAGCACCAGCAAAAATAGCAGCTAATACAGCAACCATCCAATGCATTCCATCTGGTAAGAATGTCCATCTAACACCAACAAATACGGCCGCGAATGCACCGACAGTAAATTGTCCGGTTGCTCCGATATTGAATAATCCTGTCTTGAATGCAAAACCGACACTCAGTCCGGTTACAATAATTGGCGCTGCATACATCAAGAAGTTACCGAATGATTCATTCCCTTTTTGGAACGCTCCTGAGATAATGATCCACAATCCTCCGAATGCGTCGGAAGGTACAAAGATCAACATCAACAAGAATCCAAACATAACTCCGGCGATAATCGCCAATATCGAAGATAAAATACTTTCTCCAGCGTCGGTCTTGGAGAATTTTCCAAGACGATTCATACCCTTGTTCCAAATATTTTTAGCGGGTTTGAAGATATTGTTTTTATCACTCATTATACTTCACCCCGCTTTGATCCGGACATATAGAGTCCAAGTTCGTTTTCCGTCACATTCTCAGGATATACGTTTGCAACCAGTTCGCCTTCATACATAACGACGATTCGATCGGAAACACTCATGACTTCATCCAATTCTAGGGAAATCAGAAGAATCGCCTTATTTTGATCGCGAAGTCCAACCAGTTGTTTATGGATGTATTCAATCGCTCCGACATCCAGCCCGCGAGTCGGTTGCACGGCAATCATCAAATCCGGATTGCGGTCAAACTCTCTTGCGACAATTGCTTTTTGCTGGTTACCACCACTCATACTTCTTGCAACTGTTTTTTCACCACGACCACTTCGAATATCGAAACGTTGAATTAAGTCATTGGTATGTTCTGATATTGCATCGAATTTCAAGAATCCATAATTTTGAAATTCCTTGTCAAAATAGGATTGTAAAATCATATTTTCGGCTAACGTGTAATCCAATACTAATCCATGTTTATGTCGGTCTTCCGGAATGTGTCCCATACCGGATAAGGTTCTTTGTCGAATATTTTCGTGTGTAATCTCTTTATTATGTATATAAATCTTTCCCGTATAATGAGGATTAAGCCCTGTAATGGCTTCAACCAGGTGGGTTTGTCCATTGCCTTCAATACCAGCCACACAAAGAATTTCTCCCGCTTTGACTTCAAAAGAGACATCTTTCAACACCTGTTTCCCATCTTTGTTATGCATGTTGAGATCCTCTACTTTTAAGACACTGTCACCTAATTCAATTTCTCCTTTTACGACATTGAACAAAACTTTACGTCCAACCATCATTTCTGCCATCTGTTCTACCGTCGTCTCATTTACATTTACAGTACCGATGTATTTTCCTTTTCGTAAAACGCTGCAACGATCCGCTACAGCTTTGATTTCTTTTAATTTGTGAGTGATTAAAATGATTGACTTACCTTCTTTTGCCATCGCCTTCATGATTTTCATCAATTCTTCGATTTCTTGCGGTGTCAATACTGCGGTCGGTTCGTCAAAGATCATGATTTCCGCATCACGATATAACATCTTCAAAATTTCCACGCGCTGTTGCATTCCGACAGTAATATCCGAAATGATTGCATTTGGATCGATATTGAAATTATATTGCTCACTCAAATTCTTGATTCTTTCAATCGCTTTGTCCATTTTCAAAAATCCATTTTTCACATCTTCTTTTCCGAGAACGATATTCTCAGCAACTGTAAAGTTGTGAACCAATTTGAAATGTTGATGAACCATGCCGATGTGTAGATCGTTGGCATCGTTAGGGTTTCGAATTTGCACTTCTTCACCACGGACTTTAATCATACCATCATTTGGTTGATACAATCCAAATAGGATTGACATCAATGTGGATTTTCCAGCTCCATTCTCACCAAGAAGCGCATGAATTTCACCTTTTTTGACTTGTAATGTTACATTGTCATTGGCTCGAATCCCTGGAAAGTCTTTTGTGATATTCAGCATTTCAATTACATATTCCATAAATTCACCTTAATTAATTCCCAAAACTGGGATTAATATTCTCTCCCTTCAGACTGTTCTTTCATTCCAATAAGATTATCAATAATCTAACAATTTCCAGAAAAAAGCGATTACATATCGTCGAATATATTTTCTATTGGAACCTGTTTAATACGAAGTTTATATACAAAAATCATACCATATTCAAGCCGTAAAGTCACGCAGAAATAGAATAAGATATATTTATAACATATCATTTAACTATTACTTAATGAAACAGAAAAAAAGGAAGAAAAAATCCTTCCTTTTTGTGTTCTTGTTCTTTGCCTACTATTCTACTAGATTTACTGTTACGTAATCGTTGTCGAAACTTGTAGGAGTGACTGAAGTATCAGAACTTACAGTTACTGTACCAGCAACTAACAATGCATAGATTGCATCATAAGCTGCTTGATCGAATGAAGTGAATCTGGAGAAGTCTTGAGGTAGACCAACACCATCTTCAGTGACACCTAATGTGATCGCTTTTCCGCCTTCGAATGTTCCATCATAAATGGATTCCAAAGCTTGGTAAACTGAGTTTGCCAATTCTTTTTTAGCGGAAGTAATAACTGTTGTAGAAGCTGCAGCTTGGTCAACGTCAACACCGATTACCAAACCATCTTCTTGTTCAGCTGCTGTCATAACAGATCCACCAGCTCCACCAGCTGCTGCAAAGATTACAGTAGTTCCATCAGTATACCAAGATACTGCTTTTGATTGAACATTTGAATCTTCCCAGAATACGTTGGAATACCAGTAGTTGATTGTTACTTCTACATTGTCTTCTTCAGCTGCATAAGCTGCACCTTGGATGTATCCATATCCGAAACGGATAACTGCAGGAACGGCGATTCCACCAACGAATCCAAGTTCAGTGTTTCCATCTTTAACAGCTGCATATCCAGCCAAGAATCCTGATTGATCTTCTTGATAGAAGATTGACAATGTGTTGTCAGCGATTGTGAAGTCGGCTGTAGTTGAACCTTCCAACAATACAGTTTCATCCACATCTGTTGTAGATGCGTCATCATAAGTTACAACGTTACTTGGAGAACCATCCAAGAAAATGAATTTTACATCTGGGTGATCTGTTTGAACTTGCCAAATAACATTTTCAAACATATATCCAGGTGTAACAACTGTAGTAGCTCCATTTTCAATTGCTAATTCGATAGTTGCAACTCTGTCATCGGTAGTAGCTGTAGCTGGTTGATAATATTTGTATGTAAGGTCATTATCATCAGCGTATGCTTTCATACCTTCCCAAGCGCCTTGGTTGAATGATCCATCGTCAATCGTTCCGATATCAGTAACCAATGCTAATTCATAAGTGGTATTTCCACATGCTGACAAAGTCAACACAAATGCCACTGCGAACAGTAATACTAAGAATTTTTTCATTATTTCCTCCTATTTTTTTAATTCATTGCTATATAATATTATAAACCGAGATAGCAAAAATGTAAATGCTCTTTTACCATAGAATCGCAATACAGCGCAATAATTTTACATTTCTATGTAAATCAGGACACATATTCGCTTCTGAAACGACAAAATATGCGAATTATGTATCAATAGTCAAATGGTTTAATAAAAATCAAATTCGTGTTACAATATGGTTGGTGAATCTTATGAAAAAATTTATCATCAAACTAATTAAAGGGTATCAAAATGCAACAAAAGGTAAAAACCCGACTTGCAGATATCATCCAACTTGTTCCAATTACGCGGTACAAGCTTATGAAGAATATAACATCTTTTATGCTACTCTACTAACGGTTTGGCGTGTTTTAAGATGCAATCCACTATCCAAAGGTGGCTACGACCCGCTCCCAAAATATAAAAAAGAATTAAAAGCGCAATTAAAAGCCGAAAAGGAAGCGGAAGAACAAAAGAAAAAAGACTCGAAATGAGTCTTTTTTTCTGAACTAGCTTTATAAAGTTGGAGAGAAAAATGGTTAACCCCCACACTTGATAATGATATTATAACATATTGTTTCTGTATTC
>JAFGQH010000068.1 GCA_016935815.1 Bacilli bacterium
CCTTATATTATATCAAAAAGTCATACTAGAATTTCTTCTAATATGACTCTTTTTATTTTTCTGTACGTTTTAATGGAACACTTTCATGAACCGCCTTTGTATTGTTTTACTCGTAAATCGATAACCACCATAAAACATCGTCGATAAAATCTTGACTCCAACCAAGATCACTGTCAAGACTCAATTCTGCACGCGTTTTCACGGTTACATCATCTTCAGTCTGTGCCACAGCAATTCCATCCGTATTGACGACAAAGACATCAACCGCCAATATGGTTGAAAAACGACCAGCTACATAAGCGTCGATAAAAGCATCTACGCTATTTGTGAAATCAAGCGCAGAGAAATAGACATCGACTGCATTGCTTTCGGACAATGCTTCAAAATTCTCACCGACAAATCCGCCGACGTAAACCGTATTTGTTTCTGCTTTCGAACCTTCTAACGTGATATCTACATAGGTGTAGTTATCAAGCAATACACTGGATTGATTGAATCCCATGAATCCACCGACAAACAAATTCGAATGATTGCTGGTCACATGGATTGTCGCATAGACGATATTGTTATTTGTAAAGATATCGGTATCCTCAATGATACCAACACCATGATCCACCAGGATGCCTCCGTAATTATGTCCGACCAGTCCTCCGACATAAACCGGAACATCGGTTCCATTGGCTGCTAAAGTAATGGTTGATTCTACATAATTTTCAGCGATTGTCGAATTATATGTCTTTCCAACCAAACCACCTTGAAAGGCGATTTCCGCGGAATTTACATAAACAGAACCGTCGACATGGTTTCCTTGAATCAAATTCGGAACGAATTCATCCAGATAAGTCGTATCTTTCCCCTTGGCAAAACCCGCTAACAATCCGGCATAGGTATTGGAAGTCGTATTGACAATGGAGATAGCCGCATTGGTCACGGTGTTTCCGATCAAATCACCATCGGTAAAGCCCACCAAAGCACCGACATAAATCAGAAAATCACTTTGCACATCGATAACGACGTCGCTCAAGGTCAAATCACTGATTACTCCCCTTGTATAACCGAACAATCCCAAGGTGTAGGTATTCTTGTTTGTAATGGTCAGATTGGAAAGAGTGTGGCCGTTGCCGTCGAAATTCCCAAGGTAAGGATCGGTATAGGTTCCAAGTGGGACCCATTCGATTCCGTCAAGATTGAGATCCGCGGTCAAACGGTAAGATTTGTTCATCTCGATCGCTTGCAACTCGGCAACCGTCGAGACATCAATATAGTTTGTGGTATCGACTGTAACGGTTTCTGCGGTTGTGGCTTGTGTGGTGGTTGCTCCACCAAATAAATCACAGCCAACAAGACTCACACTTACAGTCAATATCAAAAGTATCGCAATTAATTTTTTCATTTCATCAACTCCAGCTTCAAATTGTATCATAGCATTATGTGTTTTATGTGTTTAGAATAATGTTTGTTGGATGACATTTTCATCGAGATCTTCGTCTTCTTCGTCATCGGATTCTTCCTCTTCAAAATCATCCTCTTCGTCCTCAAAATCATCCGGTTCATCATCGCCGGTGTCATCTTCGTCCTCCGGTTCGTCTTCCTCTTCATAATCTTCGTCACTTGGAATCGGTTGCTTCTTCGGTTTGTTTCCAGAAAGGATCTTTTCCAGTTCGTACATGACATCATCATTGTCCGGGACTGGCTCGTCATCATCAATCGACTCAGCGAGTTTCTCTAATACTGCGATCGCATCGTTGTACAGATCGATTTCCGATGTCAAAACCATCGGCTTATGAGATTGCGGAATATATGGGATGCCGTTTTCATAACGGTCCGGTTTGAGGTCGGTCGCCGAAATCACAACTTCACTCTTTTCAGCGAGAATCCGAATCGTCAAATCCTCTTTCAGACGAAAGACATTCTCCGCAACCATTCCAATCAGACGATATGGATTGGATTTCACGGATTTCAAATATCGTTTCCCTTTTGCTGGTCTATGGTTGGATTCGATGTTTTGAGTGAACTCGCGAATCAAACCTCCACGATTGGTCAAAAGGATGATTTCGTCCTTGTTGATCCGTGCGGTGTATTTCGCACCGATCAACATGTCATCTCTGAGATTGATCCCTTTGACTCCTTTGGCGTTCAAGGATTGAATCGGTACTTCTTCGATATCGTATTTGGCAATATATCCTTTTTGCGTCGCCAACACGACATCTCTGTCGAAGGACTCGCAAAGATCGACTGATATCAATTGATTGATTTTACTTGCCGGCATGCAGTTGTAGGTTTTGTTGATGCGACTCTTCTCGAATTCAGAGAGAGGTACCTGTTTGATCTGTCCTTCTTCGTTTGCCAAGAGGATATTCTTGTTCTGCGAAAAATCTGGAACGACAAGGAAGTCAAAGACACGCTCGTTCGGTAAGAGTTCTACAAATCCTCCTAGATATTCTCCGGTATCTCTCCATTTGAGATCTGGAACCTTGTATGCCGGTAGAATGATATAGTTCCCCAGGTTTGTAAAGAATAGGATATTGTCTCTGGTATTTAAAGTCAGTTGTTTGAGGACCATATCTTTTTCCTTGAGCCCGGTATCACCAGGCGTTGCTTGGAAGGACTTCAAAGAAGCTCGTTTGATATAGCCGTCTCTGGAAATCACGAATTTCACTTCTTCGTTTTGAATCAATTCTTGTTCGTCGATTTCGACTTTTTGGATTTCGCTTTGAATTTCGGTTTTTCTTGGGGACAGGTAGCGATCATGCAGTTCTTGAAGTTCCCCGACGATGACTGCTTCGAGTTCCAATTCATTGGTCAAAATGAGATTCAAACGATTGATCTTCTTGGTCAGTTCCGCTGCTTCTTTTCGCATTTCCTTGACATCAGTCGTGGACAAGCGATACAGCTGCAAAGTGACGATAGCATCAGCTTGCGCTTCGGTGAAATTGAAGCGTCCGACCAAGCGATCGATCGCATCTCGTTTTCCCATCGATTCGCGGATCAGGGCGATAACTTCGTCCAAAACATCGACCATATTCAAGAACCCGAGAACGATGTGTTTGCGTTTCTCGGCACGATGTAATTCGTAATTGGAGCGATTGCGGATGACTTCTTTTTGATGTTGGATGAATTCGTCCAAAATCTCGATCAATGAAAGTTGTTTCGGGCTTCTTTGAGAGATGGCGACGACATTGTAATTATAGGTTATTTTCAGATCTGTGTTCTTAAACAGATAAGCAAGGATGACATCGGAAGCGATCTCCTTTTTCAATGTGACGATGATTTGGAGTCCTTCTCGGTCTGACATGTCCTTGACTTCGACGATACCGTCGATTTTCTTTTGAAGCCGGATATCATCGATTTTCCTTACCAGGTCTGATTTATTGACTTCATAGGGGATTTCATCAATCACCAAAGAAGTGTCTTGGACATGGACTTTGGATTTGACGACGATTTTCCCTTTTCCTTCGACGAAAGCTTTGCGAATCTCATCTTCTCCTTCGACGATTCCTCCGGTAGGAAAATCGGGACCTTTGATGAAAGCCATCAAGTCGTCAACGTTGCTTTCCGGATGTGTGACTCGATAAATCGTCGCCTCCAATACTTCCGAAAAATTGTGAGGCGGTATGTTTGTGGCGTACCCTGTAGCCATACCTTGAGATCCATTGACGAGTAAATTCGGGAACTTGGCCGGAAGGACCACTGGTTCCAATTCGGCGTCGTCAAAGTTCGGCACAAAAGTGACCGTTTTCTTGTCGATATCTTGCAATAACGCTTCCGAATATACGGAG
Organism: Bacilli bacterium; assembly: GCA_016935815.1. Lineage (GTDB taxonomy): Bacteria > Bacillota_I > Bacilli_A > Izemoplasmatales > Hujiaoplasmataceae > 4572-104. Next base: position 3,780 of record JAFGQH010000068.1, read on the forward strand.
AGTCTTGCTTCGGTATAACGCATGGCGGCTGCCGGATCGTTGTCGATGGAACCGTTGTTTCCATGCATGTCGACTAGCAATGCGTTTGTTTTCCAATACTGGCTCATACGGACCATGGCGTCATAAACGCTTTGGTCACCATGAGGATGGTATTTACCGATGACGTCTCCGACGATACGGGCGGATTTCTTGAATGGTTTGTCGGATGCCATGCCGAGTTCGTTCATGGCGAAGAGAATTCGGCGTTGAACCGGTTTCAAACCATCTCTTACATCTGGTAACGCACGGTCTTGAATGATGTATTTCGAGTATTTTCCAAATCGATCACCGACGATTTTTTCGAGATTCATCGGAATGATTGTTTCATTTAGGAATTCGGTGATTTTTTTCTTCGCTGATTTAGCCAATGTTGTTCACCCCGATTTCAAAATCGTCGTCATTTTCAAATGAGACGAAATTGTCGATCCATTCTTTTCGAGGTTCGACTTTGTCTCCCATCAGAACCGAGATACGTTGTTCGGCATCGGCGAAATCGTCGATTTTGACTTGGATCAGGGATCTGGTTTCAGGATTCATCGTGGTATCCCAAAGTTGGATGGAATTCATTTCTCCCAATCCTTTGTATCGTTGGATAGTGTAAGAATTCATTTTCTTACAGATGGATTCCCTTTGGACTTCATCCCAGGCATAGAATTCTCCTTTTTGTTTAGAGGAGATCTTATATAAAGGTGGTAGTGCGATATAAAGTTTGCCGGCTTCGATGAGTTCTGGCATATAACGGAAAAAGAACGTGATCAAAAGCACTTGGATGTGTGCTCCATCGGTGTCGGCGTCGGTCATGATGATGACTTTGTTATAATTGGATTTGGAAAGTTGGAAATCATTACCAAGACCTGCACCGATGGTGCTGATGATGGTTGAGATTTCTTCGTTTTTCAAAACGTCTTCGATTTTCTGTTTCTCAGAGTTGATGACTTTTCCTCGCAAAGGCAATATCGCTTGGAAGGTTCTGTCTCTACCTTGTTTCGCAGAACCACCGGCGGAATCTCCCTCGACGAGGAACAATTCGTTGATTTCTGCGTTCTTAGTGGATGCGGGAGCGAGTTTGCCGGATAATACGGTTTCGCTCTTCTTGATCTTCTTGACCAATCTCGCATCTTCTCTTGCTTTTCTGGCAGCTTCCCATGCTTGACGAGCACGTACTGCTTTTTCCAAGAGTTGATTGGAAACCGAAGGATTTTCGGTCATGAAGATATTGAGTTTATCGGAAACGACCATCTCTACTGACGGTCTTGCTTCCGGAGTTCCGAGTTTGTTTTTGGTCTGCCCCTCGAATTGAAGCAGATTTTCCGGGATACGAACGGAAATGATCGCAGTCATTCCCTCTCTGACATGAGCACCTTCTAAGGATGGATCTCGTTCTTTGATGAGATTGATCTTACGACCATAGTCATTGAAGACTTTGGTGAAAGCGGACTTGAATCCGGTTTCATGTGTTCCCCCATCTCTGGTTCTTACATTGTTGACAAAAGAGATGATGTTGTCGGAGTAGGCTTTCGAATACTGGAACGCAATCTCAACTTCGATGTCGTTTTGTTTTCCGGCAAAATACACCGCTTTGTGCATCGGTGATTTGTCTTTGTTTATGAATTCCGCATATTCTTTGATTCCATGCTCGTAGACAAAAGTCTTACGTTGCTTGGATCGGTAATCGATGAGTTGCATTTTCAGACCCTTGATCAAAAACGCGCTCTCTCTCACGCGTTCTTCTACGGTCTGAAAATTGAAGAGTGTGGTAGAGAAGATGGTTTGATCCGGTTTGAACCAGACTTCTGTTCCGTTCTTCTTGGTTTCACCCAAGACGATCAGGTCTTCGACTTTCTTACCACCGTTTTCAAAACGCATCTTGTGGATCAGACCATCTCTGTGAACGGTGACTTCCAAGAATTCGCAAAGAGCATTGACGACGGAGGCCCCGACGCCATGAAGACCACCGGAGACTTTGTACGCTCCGTCAGCGGAGAATTTTCCACCAGCATGGAGTTTTGTGAAGATGACTTCGACACCGGAGACGCCACTGGAATGCAAATCCACAGGCATTCCTCTTCCGTCATCGGATACTTTGACGGAATTGTCCTCGAGAATCTCGACTTTGATCATCTTACCGTAACCGGCAAGCACTTCGTCTATGGAATTGTCAATGATTTCCCAAACCAAATGATGGAGGCCTCTTGCATCGGTAGAGCCAACGTACATACCAGGACGTTTGCGGACCGCTTCCAAGCCTTCCAGGATTTGAATCGATTTTGCATTGTAATCATTGTTCTGCTTCGCCATAGAATCTGCTCCTTTTTTTCTCTAATGATTATTATATCAAATTTATGAATTTTTTTCTTTCTTTTTTGGCTTTTTTTTGGTATAATTTGTCCAATTGGGAGGTAAAAAATGATTAAATTCGGATTACTCTTATTAGCATATATTTTGGGTTCCATCCCATTCTCATATATCTTAGGTCGATATTTCCGTCATGATGATATCCGCAAACACGGCAGTGGCAATATCGGTACGACCAATGCTTTCCGCGTTTTTGGAAAAATCATCGGAGTTTCGGTACTGCTTCTTGACGTTGCGAAGAGCGGTTTACTGGTGTTTCTAGTAAAAAACAATCTGATATTCCCGGAAACGGAATTGTTTCATCCGTTGATCTACGGTTTGGCTGCAGTTCTCGGTCACATCTTCCCTGTCTGGTTCAAATTCAGAGGCGGAAAAGGAGTCGCAAGTGCATTTGGATTGTTGCTGGCATATAGCCCGATCACCGCAGTTGCTTTGATTCCGATGTTTATATCCGTAACCTTCTTGACTCGATATGTATCATTGGCTTCGACATTCACAACTATGACCGCTGCTTATCTTGGGACTTTCCTGTTCCTGTTCCGAAGTGACAGCACCGATTATGACATCTACTTCATGATTGTCTTGATCATCGTCACGATTTTGATATTCATCCGTCACAGTTCGAACTTCCATCGCATTCGCATGGGAACGGAAAATAAGATCAGTGTAGGCAAAAAGCCTGAAAAAGTGAAATAAAAATAGCCGAAATCGGCTATTTTTTTTATTTAGCTTGTTTCATTGACTGCATGACCTGACGAACCTGTTTTTCCGATGGTTTACGTCCCATCTGAGCCATCATCGCACGGATCATGTTTTCATTGACAGGTGGGTTTTTCTCCAAGTAATTCTGGAAATATTTCCGGGACAGGAAGAAACCAACGACACCACCGACCAACAGAGTTATTATCGGCAATACGATTTGCAACCAAAGCGGCATATAATCACTCCTTTTTTCTAACAAACCTATTGTATCAAAAGGCATCTGTTTATGCAAGATTTTTCAACTTAATTTTTTTGGTTTTCCAGAAAAAGAGGTTTACAAATTGAGGGTAAATTGTTACAATATATATGGTAGAAAAATAGCCAATAGGAGGAATGTTTATGCCAAGAAGAATTACGGATGAATGTATTGCTTGTGGCGCTTGCAAGGCTGAATGCCCTGTCGATTGCATCACTGAAGGCGATATTTATGTAATTGATCCAGATGCATGCATCGATTGTGGCGATTGCGAAGCAAACTGCCCAGTGCAATGTATCGTAGCTGAATAACTAAATCAAACGATAAAAAATAGCGGTGAGGAAACCGCTATTTTTTATGATACCAACAAGCATCTATTGTTTAAAATAAGAAGAGAGTTTCCTTAAGGAGGAAATCAATAATTCATCCTCTTCTAACTTAAGGTCATTAAATATCGAATTGATCATCTCGTTGTGGAAATCATTGTGTTTTTCCAAGACTTCTTCGGCTTTCGGAAGAATTCCGATGATGACTTTTCTTCTGTCTTCAGGATCTCTTTCTCTCGATACAAATCCTTTTTGAAACAAGGTATTGACGGATACCGTCAAAGAACCGACCGTGATCCCCAATTTATTGGCGATATTGGTCATGGTTGGTTCATCTGTTTTGGTGATGGCTTCCAAGACATGGATTTCACTCATGGATAGTTTCACACCTTTTTCTTTTAAACTTTCACCTTCGATAGCCAAGATCCGGTTGAAAATATCTACTAAAAGTTCATTTACGACCGCTCTTGCTTCTCTCAATCTATCAGTGTCTTTCAATATAACCCACTCCCATAGTTCCTGGACCCGCATGACAGCCGACAACCGGTGTCAATGGGATCAATAATACTTCATCCAGTCCAGCCGCTTCATATTCGGCTTTGACTTCTTTCATCTCTTCACGATTGTTCGTGTAAACGATGAATGGAATGACATCTTTTCCTTTTACTTCTTCCAAGAAACGGTTCTTCATTTCTTCTCTTGCTTTTTTCGTGGTTCTGATTTTGGTCAGGCTTTCCACTTTGCCGTTTTTGCTGATTTCAAGCAACGGTTTGATTTTCAGCAAGGAACCGATGAATCCGCTGGCATTGGACAAACGGCCGTTTTTGACGAGATACTTCAAAGTATCCACCGCCACAAAGATGTGGTTGTGATCACGGATGAATTCCAATTCTTTTATGATTTCTTCGACAGACTTCCCTTCGTCTGCCATTTTTTTTGCGGTGATTGCCATCAAAGCTTCGACATAAGACACCGAGAGTGAATCGATCACATGCACTTTGAAATCAACCATACCGGCAGCCAAAATGGCATTTTGATAGGTTCCACTCAATTCTTTGGAAATTGTGATAATGATCAACTCTTCGTTCCCGGCTTCGTGCATCTTATTATAAAGATTGACGAGGTAACCGGTACTGGTCTGTGCTGTGTGGATATCCAAATCAGGATTTTCATCCAGTTGTTTGTAGAAATCATCTGCATTGATATCGATGAAATCTTCAAACTCCCTTTCTTCGATGACTAGCAGCGAACGAAAGATTTCGATTTCTTTGTCGCGGCTTAAATAATCCATCCCGGAATTTCCGCAAACAGCCACTCCTATTTTACCCATAGTTTCTTGTATACTCTAAATATAAATAGTCTTATTGTTTTTAGAGTATACATTCCTTTCTTTAGGCTTGCTAAGAGAAAAC
>JAFGQH010000069.1 GCA_016935815.1 Bacilli bacterium
AGCAAGTCAGGAGTTCTTAAACATGGCAAAAAAGAGCGATATTCTACTAACTGTATATGAAGATTTCAAAGACTACTCCAAGACCTACAATTCCCGTTTACAAGAGTTGGAACGGGAATTTTTGCATGCTAACAGAGATACTGCTGCTTATCTTCAGGAGATTAATGATCAATACGCTGAACGAGAGAAACTTCTGGAAGAGGAATTTCTTCGAATCGAACGGACACACTTTGAACGAGTCAAAGAAATCAGTCACGAATATGATGACAGATTTGATTTGTTGGAAACCGATATCACTGGTCACAATCTAACTACTGTTGAACGATATGAAGCAGAAGACGATACCTATAATGAAATCCTCAGCCAGTTCGAAGAGCGGAAAGCGGAAGCTTTTAAGAATTATTTGAACCTGACAAAAGAAACAAATTATCAGATTGATCGTGAAATGCGAGTTCACTCTGATTTCATTCAATCAGAAAATGAAAAGCTTCAATCGAAACAAATCGAATATCAAGAACTCAATTCCAATTTATCAAATCAATTGTTGTGGACGATGGAAAAAGCAAAGAATGCATTATCCAAACTCAATACTTCTCTTATTGAAGAAGGTTCGAGTAACCGAGAATATTTATCTGATGTGATTTCGGAGTCCATCGAAAATCTCAATGATTCAAAAACCGCAATGGGTGAATTGTTCAAATCGACTTCCAGGAAATTCGAAAAGGAACGAGAAATGGTCCGTACCATCTCTCAGGAGAAACGAAAACCACATTCTGATTTGAATCTGCAAATGATTCATACTTTTATCGAGCAAATCCGAGAAGTTAACCAAAACAAAACCAAATTCGAAGCGATGATCAATCGTGAGTTGGACTTGTCATTATCCCAACTCTATCCAAAAATTATCGAAGCTGATACCAACCAACAAGTTGACGAGTTGAGAAAACTCATTTTACAAAAAGAAATCATTGAAAAAAAGGTCGATTATCTGCGAAACCGCAATCAATCCATGGCGGACCTTTTGATTTCCAAATATCAAAACGAAATCAAAAAAATCAAGATTGATTCGTTCCGTCGTTCCGAGGAAATCAAATTGGCTTACTCTGTTCCGGTCGCATTCTTCCAGAATTCGATTACCGTGTATTCCAATTTTGCCTTCTACCTGAATGAAACCTATGAAGAACTTTCGAATATGCTGACGCAGTTCAAAGAGTTCAACCGTCAATACATCGATTACCGAGCGGACTATATCCATACCTCGCAAAAGACGTTTGAGGATTATAAAATCAACCTATTGGTCAAAGTAAATGATTTGACCACGCAATTGACCGAGTATATTACGCAGATCGACCAAACCTCGAATGAAATCATTACTTTGGAATCCAGCAATCGTTTGGAGATTGCTGAAATCAAAAAGAAAATGGAGAATATAGAGGTTTTTGGTGATTATCAGAAATACTTGGCGTCACTTGAAAACGATCAGTACATCGCGATGTTCCAGCACAATAAGAACATCGAACAAATCCAAATTGAATCCAATTATACTAATAACCTCTTCTCAATCAACAAAGAGGTTCTCTTGCTGAACCAAAACAAACTCGAATATCAAGAATTCAAGGAATACATGTTGCGTATCGCAGAGCACGAACAAGTGATTCATGAGTTGGCACATCAAAAAAAGAAAGATGAAACCAAAGCATTATACCAACAAAAAATCGATCAAGTGTTGGCTCTTAGCAAACTGGCTCACGAACGCATCGTATACAATGCCAAACGGCAAAACTTCGAACACGCTTCTTCTTACGTTCGATATCTCGAAGACAGTCAAGCAAAACAGGAAATCGGGTCCAAGCACATTATCGAATACATCGGACATGCGCAAGCTTTGATCGATTTGAATATCGAACAAACAAAAACGATTCAAGATTACATCTCCAAAACCACTGATGATCATGCCTATCTGAGAGCGCTTGAATCCAATCGAGAGGATTTACTAAAAACCATTGATCGATCCACAGACAAGAAGAATCAGATTTGCTATACCGCAATCTCACTATATGAACAGGAAATCAATGATGCAAACAGTAATTTGGATCATGTCTTCGAACGTTATTTCACGCTTTTGAAAAACGATCTATTAAAACTTGAGAATCTTGAGGATGATGTAATGTCTCTCTTGAAACATCTCGGATACCGACATGAATTATCTGCCGTTATTGATCATGTTTATATGATACAGAAACGACTCGCTTACAAATACCAAAATCCCGCTCTGATCAAACGATTGGAAAGTGAATCGGTAGCTTTTATGGAGGAATTCTTGGTTCGAAGCCTCCGAACCTTCAAAAATGTCGAGAGACAGAAACCAACACCAATCAAACATCAGAAGAATTATTTGATTGAAACCATTTCGATGTTTGAATCCATGCAAACAAAAGCAAAACTGAATCTGGATAGGATTCTAGAACACGCGTCGGCTAATGACCGAGAATTCATCGCAGCTACCATCAAGAAATCGGATAAAAACAAGACTATCATCAACAAAGAATACGATAAATTGCAATACACTGCTTACCGCTTTGGAACCCATAAGAACAAACAACTCCATCACTTGCAGAATCGTTCCGAGCAAATCAATCAAATCTATAAAACCCAAGTCAAAACCATCAACAAAGAATTCCTGGATGGAGTAGCTGAATCGGAGAAAATCGCCGAGTTTATCGCCAAGAAATATGTACGCATCATCAAAAAGAACGATAAAGAATTGAAACAGATGCTTTCTTTCTTGGAAAAGTTATTTAAGAATGAGAGAAAATCTCTCGACAAACAATTCGATCAATTCCAGAAAGCATTGGAAACGATCGAAATCACCGACCAAGATGCCCACAAACAGGAATTGATTCACATTCAGACATTATATGACAATCGCGACTTGGAAGCATCGAAAACGATCAACCTCTTGGAAACCAAAATCAATACCTTACCGGTCGAGAAAAACAAATACTATTACCAGGTCCAAAAAGACAAACACGCTTTGGTAGCCCAGAAGCGAAGAGATCTGCAGCATCGCTTGGCGGAAATAGAACGGGACAAATTCGTCAGCAGACCAAACTATTTGGAAGAGATCGAAACCGTCAAGAAACGCTTACCGGAAGATTATATTGCGCTTTACAACCAAATCCAACATCTGGAATTCAATTACCTCAACCAATTCGGAAAAATCAATGAGGAATACACCCAGAATTACCGTGATTATTTGTTGAATCAAAGCGGGAACAACGAAATCCTAGAGCGGGGATCCAGTCTTTATATGCCTTTTGAAAAAATCCAGCAATTCCACGAGAAAATCATCAAAACTTCGACTTCAACGTATCGCGATGCTATCGCCAAAAGCAAAAAGACTAGAGAAGAATTAAACAAAGAAACACAGAAATCAAACGAACGACAAAAACGCATCATCAATACCTAAGGAGGCCAAATGGCGGACAACGACAAACTGGATCGGTTTGACAACTTCAAACAATACGAAGACAAACTAAAAATGGCATCCGAGAAAGAACAGAAACTGTTTGAGGATTTCCATACATCGATCCAAAGCCATGCCAAGAGTCACAAACACACGACTCTGAACAATCTTCATGAAGTCGAACAATCACTATCCGAACTCAAAGAAAAAGCTGAGTTGTTGAAAGATAGTGTATTTTTCCATGAAGAAACCGTCATCGTCGACCGTCAAGCCATCATCTCCCAAACGGAAGATCGCATTCATGAGGAAAACCGCAATATCCTCCACTATGAATACGGCCAAGCCGGAGAACGTATCGATTCCTTGGATTATCTGAACAAAGCTTTGATACAAATCAAGTATAACTACTTCGATCGTTTCAAAGACCTCTATACCAATCAAATTTTAGACTATAACGATCTCTATCAGTTCTATCAGGACAAAGCATCAGAATTTGATCAAATTCTCAATCATTATCAAGAAGAAATCCTTAAGTCATTCCAGGAATTGGATAAAGAAATCACCGACATGGATGACCGTATCACCTTCTTGATGCAACAAAAGAATCTCAAACTCAATGATGTCAATCACTTCTATCAACGCGAAATGAACTACTTCTTGGACAACCAGTTCACCTTCTCTTTGGATACCGATCCGACTTCGCCAGCGATGCGTTCTTTGATTGCTGACAAGATTTCCCAACTAGACACCTTCAAGCAGCATCTCTTGGATCAGGAAATCAAAGTCAAGGAAATCCTCCAACAAGAGTACAAAGAACTCTTTGACAAGACCGTGGATCGTATGCTCAAACGCAGAGGAAACGAATTGTTTGAAAATGTCGACTTCTTCTATTCTCCCGATAAATTCATCCGACAGATGAAAGCCGATATCGCAGAGGCCGAAGATCAAAATTTCGTCACTTTGAAACATCTTATCAACAGGTACAACAAAGCAATCCATTTCAAAAGAGAAATCAAGGACATCAAAGCGAAAGCCAAAAAAATGACTCGTGGTTTCCTGAATATGAAAAAACAAGTATATTTGGAATATCAAAAAGAAAATCGAAATTTGATCTTCCAAATGGAGAAGTATTACAAACTCTACATCGAGCTCCTAAAAATCGATCCATTCCTCGCTCAAATTATCGGTGACAATTCCACGAAAATCGTCAAAGACGAAATCAATTTCCTATCCATTTTGCAGATGAACAAGGAACACCGCATCAATGTCAACTTTGATATCAAAACCTTGAAATTGAAACAACAGATCAACGAGGTGGAAAGCAAATTGGCATATCAAAGTGAGAAATTGATGATCGAACAAGATATGAATATCTTAGGCACACTACGGGATATTCAGCTGTTCTTCTCAGAAAACCAAGGAAACTCCGCTTTGATCTACAATTCTCTTTCCAAAGAGAAACTGTCGATTGAACGATTGGAGTCGGCAGTCAACTATCACTTGGAGTATTTGGTCAAAGAAAGCAATCTAAACCGGAAATTCCTATCTATGATTACGCAGGTTCTGGAATCGGACATACGCGATCAAGAATCCCATAATATCCGCACCGTTGACGCAACCAGCAAAATCAAACTCGCTCTCAAGCAGTTTGATATTTTAGCCTTGCACTACACCACATTGTATGAGAACGAAAAACGATTCTTGGTATTACAGTCCAACCGTGTTTCCGAAGAATCCAAGATCAACAATGAATTCATTCTGACGACATTTGAAAACCAGATGCGGTTTGCCGGGGAACAATTGATGCTGGCAAACGATGAATACAAACTCCGAGTAGAATCGATTATGAAAGCTTTCGACGAGGAACGAATTTACTATCAGGATATTGTCAAACATAGAATAAAAGGCTATCAAGAGCGAGAAAAGAACATCTCTGACGAATATCAAGCAAAGCTCTATTATGATACTTTCATGGTTCAAGAACTCGAGGACAACAAGCAGATCAAAGCATACGAAAAACAGATTGAGCAAAACAAAAAAGTACATGACGGATTGATCTTGAACATCGAAAAACAAATCGCTGCAGACAATCAAATCAGTGATGCAAGACGCAGACTTCGAGAACTGGATGCCCATTTGGAAGTCGCACTTCAAGATGCCGAAACCATTCGTCAAGATACGATCGACGAAATGACAGAACTTTATGAAGACGCCAAAAGCCGATTTGAATCTTTGAAACCATACTTGGAAAACAAAGTCAATATTCTCGATCCAACCTTCTATCGCTCATTGGAACGAATTCAAGAACGGCATGCAAAAAAAATCAAAGCAGCGGAACTGGAACTCGATGAAGCAACAAAAGATCTTCTTCAGAATTATCTTGTCATCTTCTTTGAAGAACAACCGCATATCGACAAAGAACTCTATTTGTCGCAAATCGAACAGCTCCAAGAAGAACGGGTCGTCCTGCAAGAGGAGTATTCCAAGAACATCCAAAGGGTCGAACTCAATCATTCCGTCAAAATGGAAGATCTCGATCGAGAACTAAAGGATATCTACAATAACATCGATCATTTGCGAACCACTGTACTCAAAGCCGCTGAAAAGGAAATCGATCTCAAAAAAATCGAATTGGATACATTGGATAAGCGGTATGAGAGCGATTATCAAAAGAAAACCGCATCCTTCCAGACCGAGATCAATACACTGACATCCGAATACAACACCTCATTGATTGAAAATCAACGCTATTACACCAATTTAAGTGATGCTTTCAATACCATCCTGAAAACCTATCATCCATATTTGAAAGCAGCCCAAAACAACAAAGTGATCAAACAAGTCGTAAAGACCAATGAAAAGCGGATGGAACGCAAAAAAGCCAGAGAAACAAGAGAACTCATCAAGAACAGCAAACAACCAAATTACATACCAGAACAATAAAAAAGATGCTTGCAACACGCAAGCATCTATTTTTTTACTTATTCTACTCCAGCATGGACAAATAGCTGGTTCCGTATTCGGTTCCCTTGAGATTGAAGTTATCGGCAATCGTAGCGCCGATATCCGCAAAGGTTTCTCCGATCGGAAGCATCCGCCCTTTGAAATCATGTGCATAGATAAACCAAGGAATATATTCTCTGGTGTGGTCTGTCCCATGATGAGTCGGATCGTTTCCGTGGTCGGCTGTCACCATCAACAAATCATCTTTATTCATATGGTCGACAAAGACCTGAAGATCCCTGTCAAATTCTTCCATAGCCTCTTTATATCCTAGAGGATTTCTCCGGTGTCCATATTTCGCATCGAAATCGACAAGATTGATGAATGCGAGTCCGGTGAAGTCTTTTTTGATGAGTTCGGTCGTGATCTCCATTCCATGGTGATTGGATTGAATCGAATAGTGGTCGGTGATTCCCGATCCATTGAAGATATCGCGGATCTTTCCAACAGAAATGACATCGAATTTGGATTCTTCCAAGACATTAAGAACTGTTTTACCGGTTGGATTCAATGCATAGTCATGACGATTTGGGGTTCTCGTGAATCCGTCTTTTGGATTTCCGACATATGGTCTTGCGATGATCCGCCCGACGCGCCATTTTTCCTGTAATGTCAATTCTCTGACCTTGTGACAAATGTCATAGAGTTCTTCCAGTGGGATGATTTCTTCATGTGCTGCAATCTGCAAAACTGAGTCAGCACTGGTATAGACAATCAAGTCACCGGTCTCCATTTGATGCGGTCCGAGATCCTTGATGATTTCCGTACCGGATGCGGCGATATTGCCAACGATTTTTCGTCCCGACAGTTTTTCGATTTCTTGTAATAAATCATCTGGAAAACCAGTGTCTGTAAAGGTCTTGAACGGTTTGCTGGTCTTGATGCCCATGATTTCCCAATGTCCTGTCATGGTATCTTTTCCATTGGAAATTTCTGCCAGCTTCGTGGTGTTCGCTCTTGGTTGATCTACTGGCGGTACTCCCAAGATATCGGTCAAGTTTCCATAACCGAAAGAACCAAGCAAAGGAAGGTGGACTCCTCCGGTTGCTTTGGCAAGATTTCCGATTGTGTTCGATCCCAGATCATCAAACTTCGCTGCGTCAGGCAGTTCGCCGACGCCTACCGAATCGATGACGATTAAAAATACGCGTTTAAATTTCATAATGATTCCTCTTTTCCACCAGATCTAGGATGTTTCAATTCATATTCCTTCTGGATGTGTTTTTTCGTGACATGGGTATAGATTTCGGTCGTCATGATATCTTCGTGTCCTAGGAGCTCCTGAACACTTCTGAGCGAGGCTCCGTTTTCCAAAAGATGGGTCGCGAAGGAATGCCTCAGAGTGTGGGGAGACATGTTTTTCTTGATACCTGCTCTGTCTGCAATCGTTTGAATGACCTTATAAAAGCCGATTCGGCTCATTTTGGTACCGTTCTTGTTTAGAAACACGACCTCTCCTTCTTTTGGTGAGAGTTTGGATCTCGCTTCGATCAGATAGGTTCTGATGGCGAAGATCGATTGTTCTCCCAAAGGAACGATACGCTCTTTGTTTCCTTTACCGGTGATATTGATCAAATTCATATTCAGATGCAGATCCGAGATTACCAGATCCAATAATTCAGAGACTCTAAGTCCTGATCCATACGCTAATTCTACCATAGCAACGTTGCGTAAATCAAGTGGTTTGCCCGAACCTTTGGCGGCTTCGATAAAACGTTCCACTTCTTCAATATTGAGTACTGTTGGCAGGTTCTTCGGTGTGACGGGTTTTTTGACTTTGGCAATGACATCCCGATCAATGATGTTTTCCGATAACAAGTATTTGTGGAACGAATGGATTGATGAGATTTTACGAGTGACGGTTTTCGGACTGACTCTTTTCCTTGCCAAGGATCGGACAAAATTGTCAACATGCTTTTTTTCGATTTGATTCATATCATTGAATTGATAGTTTTTTTCGATGAATTCCAAGTACTCCATCAAATCCCGTTCGTAGGATTGAATGGTATTCTTGGCTAGGTTTTTGGTAATCTTTAAATAATAGATATATTCCTTCAAATTGACTCTGTTCATAGGGACCTCCTAAAACAATTCCAAAAAGATTTGATTGGATACCATCATTCCCTTTTTGGAGAAATACAGACGTCCATCCCGAGAAATCAGATGCTTTGTCTTGATGTATTTCTTCAACCCGGGGTATTCTTCTAGAGGATTTTTACCAAATCGGTCGATATAGTTTGACATAAGGATCCCTTCGGTTTTTCTCAATCCCATCAACAAGAATTCCATCGGCCCATCAAAGGGTTCTACTGTCCGTTCGAATAAGCCATCTGTTATCGTTCTGATATAATCGGAAATCTTTCTTGGATTTACAAATCGGGAATTCGTATACTGTGATGCGGCTGCCATTCCGATGCCGAGGTATTCTTCCAAATCCCAGTACAGTAGATTATGCTTTGAGAAATGGCAGTTTTTCGAGTAATTTGAGATCTCGTATTTTTGATATCTCGCATCTGTAAGAGTCTCCTCTATCCACTCCTGATATTCGGCAACGATATCTTCGTCGATTGGCATGAACTTATGTTGTAAGATATCATAATGTAATTTTGTATTCTCTTCTATAATAAGAGAGTAATATGAGATATGAGGTGGAAGAGTTCGCAACAAAAATACCAAATCCGCTTCTACGTCTTCTTGGGTTTGACCAGGGATCCCGTAGATGAAATCGAGATTATAATTGCTTATTTTGCTCGATTCAATCAGAGAAATGGCTTTCAACACATCCGCTTGGACATGGGTTCGATTGAGTTCCTTCAAAAGTCGGTCATTTGTGGTTTGGACTCCAAGACTGATTCGATTCACACCATAAGAAGTAATGAGTTCAAGAAGATCCTTCGAGATGTCATTTGGATTCGCTTCGATGGTCCATTCTTGAATTTGTTCCAAAGCAATGGTTTCAGAGATGGTCTTAAGAAGGCTCTCCAACAATTTCGGATCGAGACTCGATGGAGTTCCTCCCCCAATATATATGGTCTCCAAATTCGAATAATCCGATCTGTAATGAACAAGCTCTTTTAACAGCGTATCGATATATCGTTCTTTAAGTTCATCCTTAGCGACGAGTTTCGCAAAATCGCAATAAGTACAGATTTTGTCGCAAAACGGAATGTGTATATATAATCCTTTTATCATTGTATCACCAGTATTATGTTAACATAATATTACAACAAAAGAAACATTAGATAATCATTTGTTTAAAATGACCCCAGATGGAAGTTATTTTTAGCGAACTGGTTGTGAAACATGTCATTTTTTGTATAATATAAATATAGATTTTCTTTGGGGGTTCACATGGAACGTAAATTATTTGTCTATGGAACAACGGGTCGAGTGTTACTGATAGTCAGTCTGATTATCTTGCCACTCTTCTTTTATTTTCAACACGTGAACGCATTGTTGTTTCATATCACTATTGAATTCACGATAACGATCGCTGGTGTAATTGCTGCCTTGATCGGGATTCTAACCTCTCATAAATCTGATAACAACCTATTGACTCGGATGTCGCCTGGTATTTTGTTTTATTCGCTAGCGATTTTCATCCATACGCTCGCATATCCGGACATGAATGTTTTCGAGGATCAAAGTTATAATCTGGCAATCACGATCAAAACCATAGCCAACATCATTCTTGCCTTTGGTATTTTTACTGCTGTGATCGACAAAAAAGGGAAGATCAAAACCAATCCAAGATTCCTGGTATTCTTTTTATTTGCTCTGACCACTCTTTCCATGGCTTTTTTTGACATTTATCCTGATATGGTTGTCAACAATCAATTGACTGTGGTTAAAATTCTGATTGAATCTTTCATGCTCATCCTGCTTGGATCTTCTGCAGTCATTCTGCTATCCAACAAGGGTTTTCTATTCGATCCTGACAACATTGGAATTATCGTGTCGATCGGACTGATCATCTTATCAGAGATATTCTTCTTCCGTTTCTTGACTAGTGATACTTTGCTTACTTATTTTGCTTTGGCATTACGCTTCTTGGGATTGCTCACCATCATGTTCGTGATGATAAAATCCAATTTATTAAAGCCTTTCAACGAATTGTATTTTTCTATCTTGGAAGAAAAAAACAAGGAATTGACTTTGAAACAGGAACTCTCCAACAATTATTACCGATTGACCAGAAGTCAACAGATCGGGCACATAGGCACATGGGAACTCGATTTGAAGACAAAAACGGTATGGGGTTCGGATGAAGCCTTTCAAATCTACGGATTAGACATGACGGATGACCACACATTGAGTTTGGAAGCGATTCAAAAAATACCTTCTCCAAAAGATCGGGTTATTTTGGACGATGCTTTGAAATCTTTGATTGAGGACAATGAGGAATACAATCTTACTTTTGCGATTACCAATTATCGAGGAGAATTCCATTATGTCAATTCAAAGGCATCTATGGAATTTGATGAAGAGGGTCATCCTATAAAGATTCACGGTGTCATTCACGACATCACAAAACTGAAGATGGAACAGGAAAAACTGCTCTATGCGAGTACTCATGATGCTTTGACCAAAATCTACAATCGTCGCTATTTCATGGATCAACGAGAACTCATAAATGATAAAAAATACCTTCCGTATTCAAC
Source organism: Bacilli bacterium (assembly GCA_016935815.1). Taxonomy (GTDB): domain Bacteria; phylum Bacillota_I; class Bacilli_A; order Izemoplasmatales; family Hujiaoplasmataceae; genus 4572-104. Next base: position 11,131 of record JAFGQH010000069.1, read on the forward strand.
AGCTATCCTCGATATCAACGGACTTAAGATCATCAATGACAGTTTCGGACATCATTCGGGAAACGAAATTCTCAAACGATTGGCTCTCGTCTTGAAATACAATTTGAAAGAGGAAGCACATTTCGCCGCTAGAATTGGCGGTGACGAATTTGCACTCATGATGCCAAACACCACCAAAGATGAAGCTGAGGAAAAGCTGAAAACGATCCTGGAGGAGCTGGATTCTGAAGAAGTATACAATATCAAAATCTCAATCGCCTTTGGAATCGCAACCAGAACTTCCATGGATCAAACGTTTGATGATATTCTCAAACAAGCGGAAGATGAGATGTATTTGTATAAGATTGCTGATTCTGCTTCTGTTCGCAATAAAATCATCGACGCCTTGCTCAAAACCTTATATGAGAAAGACATCTATAGCGAAGAGCATTCACAGCGTGTTTCGGATTATGCATTCATGCTCGCAAAAGCATGCAATCTCACGCAAAAGAAAATCAATGATATCAAAGTCGCAGGCTTGGTACATGACATCGGTAAAATCACGATTTCCAATGAAATTCTCAATAAAACCGGTAAATTGTCCGAGGAAGAATTCAATGTCATCAAATTGCATTCTGAAAAAGGATATCGAATCATCCATTCGATCGGTGACATGGATATCATTGCGAATTATGTATTACAGCACCATGAGTTCTATAACGGAAAAGGGTATCCAAAGGGAATCTCGGGCTCCGATATTTCTTTGGAGGCGAGAATCATCTCGATCGCTGATGCATATGATGCGATGACGAGTTTTCGAGATTACAAACCGAAATTGTCGGTAGAGGATGCAAAGAAAGAACTACTACGTTGCAAAGGAACGCAATTCGATCCTGAATTGGTCGATTTATTCATTGAAAAAGTATTATAAAAAAAGAAGTCCATTTCACAGTTGTGAATGGACTTTTCTATTTTTCATCATCCAAGGACAGAACGGACATGAATGCGGCTTGCGGGATTTCTACCGATCCAACCGATTTCATACGTTTCTTTCCTTCTTTTTGTTTTTCAAGTAATTTCTTCTTCCTTGAGACGTCACCACCATAACACTTGGCCAGAACGTCTTTTCGTAAGGCTTTGATATTCGTTCTTGCGATGACCTTGGACCCGATCGCAGCTTGGACCGGTATTTCAAACAACTGACGAGGGATGATATCCTTCAGTTTCTGACAAATCCGAAGTCCCCTTTGGTGTGCAAAGTCTTTATGCACCAAAAATGCTAAAGCATCTACGGATTCTCCGTTCAATAGGATATCGATCTTGACGAGTTCCGATTGTCGATGACCGATTACTTGATAATCCAATGATGCGTATCCCTTTGAACCGGATTTCAACCGATTGAAGAAGTCATAGATAATCTCTGACAATGGCAATTCATACATGATTTCCACCCGGACATCAGAGATGTATTGCATATCTTTGAACACTCCCCGTTTGTACTGGCAGAGTTCCATGATGTTCCCGACATACTCGCTTGGAGTAATGATCGTAGCTAGGACATACGGTTCTTCGATAAAGGAAACGGTCTGTTTGGGCATCTTTGCTGGATTATCGATTTCCATAACTTCACCCGATTGTAGATGAACCAGATAATTCACGGAAGGCGCTGTTGTAATCACATTCTGTGCGAACTCGCGTTCCAAACGTTCCTGGAAGATTTCCATGTGAAGCATTCCTAAAAAACCGATTCGAAACCCAAATCCCAAAGCACTGGATGTCTCTGGTTCGTAAATCAGAGAAGCATCGGATAGTTTCATCTTTTCGATCGAATCCTTTAAATCCATATAATCGTCCGCATCCACCGGATAAACACCGGAATAAACCATTGGCGTCAAACACCGGTATCCTGGTAATTGATCCTTTGCCTGGCGTTCGGGTTTAGTAATAGTGTCGCCGACATGGACTTTTTCAATATTCTTGATCGTAGCCGAAATCCAACCGACATCACCGGTGGTGAGTTCGTTTCGACTCTCTTCTCTTGGCAGATAAACGCCAAGATCATTGACGTCATAAACTGCACCAGTCGCCATCATCTTGATTTTCTCACCTTTTCTCAAGGTTCCGTTCATGATCCTTACCAGTGGAATAACCCCACGATAACTGTCATAGAAGGAATCAAAGATAAGAGCTTGTAACGGCTGATCTTCGTCTCCACTTGGCGCCGGGATTCGGGCAACGACCGCTTCCAGGATTTCTTTGACACCTTGTCCGGTTTTGGCGGAAGCCAAAAGACATTCCTCCGGCTTGATGCCGATGGTGTGCTCCAGATCGTGCATCACCATATCGACATCCGCACTGTCCAAATCAATCTTGTTGATGACGGGAATGATTTCCAAATTGTTATCCAAAGCCAAGAAGACATTGGCCAATGTCTGAGCTTCGATACCTTGCGTCGCATCGACGACCAAAATCGCTCCTTCACATGCGGCCAAGGACCTGGAGACTTCGTAGGTGAAGTCGACATGCCCTGGTGTATCGATGAGATGGAACAGATAGGTGTCACCGTTGTCGGCTTCGTATTTCAATTCAACGGAATTGAGTTTGATTGTAATACCGCGTTCTCTCTCCAAATCCATGGAATCAAGGATCTGTGCCTTCATTTCTCGTTCTGATACTGAATGTGTCAGTTCAAGAATTCGATCCGCCAGAGTCGATTTTCCGTGGTCGATATGAGCGATAATGGAGAAATTGCGAATATGCGTTTGTTTGACGCTCATTTAGTTCACCTCAATGGTTCTAAAAAAAAGCATACATTTGATATGCTTTTTTAAAAACCAAGTTATCTATAAGCCATGTTCTGTAGCTTTAAAAAAGCCGGTAATCATTTATCTACGGCAATGCCGTCAGTGGTTGGATTTGGTTCTCCTTCCACCGTGCCCCTACCATAATTTGGGTTTCTAGCTTGAGGGGTTTACCCGTTTCACCCATATATGTTCTATATGGTTCGTCACTGTTGCACGTTACAAATACTCTGGCCTTTGACATCCATTTCTTCGCCGTCACCCGTTTGGGGTGCCTGAACTTATCGTTTCGTTCAGCACAAACACTACAGGCATCTCAGCCTGTGCTAGCATGGACTTTCCTAACGCCTAACGGCGCTCGATTACCCGATAACTTGATATTGGTATTATACCTTATTTCTTGACAGATTCCAAAGCCGCCTTGCGGCTTAAGTCGACTCTGCCTTTGTCATCGATCCCGATGACTTTGACTTGGATGACATCTCCGATTTTGACAACGTCTTCTACTTTTTCAGTGCGTTTCGTATCGAGTTTGGAGATGTGGACCAAACCATCGGTTCCTGGCCACAATTCCACGAAGCAACCGAATTTCTCGATTCTTCTGACAGTTCCGGTATAAACGGCTCCAACTTCGACTTCACGAATGATGTCTTCGATCATCTTCATCGCTTTTTCGATAAAGTAAATGTCTTCATGCATGATGATCACGCGACCGTCTTGTTCGATATCGATCTTGACATCGCCACAAGCTTCGATGATAGCAGAGATGGTCTTACCACCGCCACCGATGACATCGCGAATCTTATCAGGGTTGATTATCATCAATTTGACCTTCGGAGCGTATGGTGACAATTCGCTTCTAGGTTCTTTGATCACAGCGTTCATATTTTCCAGGATCTGCATTCTCGCAACTTTGGCCTGTGCAAGAGATTCTTGGAAAATTTCTTTGGTGATTCCATCGATCTTGATATCCATTTGCAGGGAACAGATTCCCTTTTCGGTACCAGCGACTTTAAAATCCATATCTCCAAAATGGTCTTCCAATCCTTGGATGTCGGTCAGAATGGTATAGTCATTGCCTTTTTTGACAAGACCCATTGCGATTCCGGCAACCGGTGCTTTGATTGGTACTCCCGCTGCTTGAAGAGCAAGAGAACCGGCGCAGATGGTTGCTTGGGAAGAACTACCGTTGGATTCCAGGATTTCCGATACGACGCGAATCGCATATGGGAATTCTTCTTCGTTCGGTAATACTTGTAGCAAGGCTTTCTCGCCTAAAGCTCCATGTCCGATTTCGCGGCGTCCTGGACTTGTATAACGTCCTGTGGATCCAACCGAGTATTGAGGGAAGTTGTAATGCAACATAAAGCGTTTGCCTTCTTCCACGGATACAGAATCGATGATTTGCGCTTCTCTAAGCGCTCCCAATGTTACGGTTGCCAATGCTTGTGTTTGACCTCTTGTGAACATCGCAGAACCATGAGTTCTCGCCAAAATATCGATTTCCGATTCCAGCGGTCTGATTTCATCGGTTTTCCGTCCGTCTGGGCGGATTTTTTCTTCAGTGATCAAGCGTCTGACTTCATTGACTAGGATTTCTTCCAATACTTGTTCCGCGAATCCAAGACGTTCTTTCACTTCATCTTTATCATATGTTTTCAGATACCGTTCTTCCAGAACTGCCAAAACATCTTTTTCGACGGCGTCGATCGCTGCGGCACGTTCGAGTTTTTCTTCGACGACTACGGCTTTGACGATACGGTTTTGTTCTAATTCTACTACATCCTTGCGGATGTCTTCCGGAACGGTGATCAGAGTAACTTCCATTTTTGGTTTCGCACTATCCGCAAGGATTTCCTCTTGGAATGCGACAAGTTCTTTGATCGCTTCATGAGCGAACATCAATGCTTCTAGCATGGTGTCTTCATCGATCTCTTTGGCTCCGGCTTCGACCATGTTGATGGCGTCTTTTGTTCCTGCGACCATCAAGTCCAAATCGGATTCGAGCAAATCTTCTGGGGATGGGTTGATGATGAATTCACCGTTCACATGACCGATGGTTACACCGGCGATCGGACCGTTGAATGGAATGCCACCCAGTCCCAAGGACAAGGAAGCTCCCAACATCGCGCTCATCTCAGGAGAGTTGTTGTGATCGGCGGAAAGTACCGTGTTGATGACTTGGACTTCATAACGGAATCCTTCGTCAAACAACGGACGGATCGGTCTGTCGATCGCTCTTGAGATCAATGTCTCATGTTCTGTAGGTCTTCCTTCTCTTCTTAGGAACCCTCCCGGGATCTTACCTGCAGAATACAGTTTTTCTTGGTAAATCACGAGCAATGGGAAGAAATCCATTTTCGACGGTTCTTTGCCGACAACGGCTGCCGATAGGACTGCTGTTTCTCCGTAACGGATCAAGCAGGATCCTGTGGCTTGTTTCGCCATATGGCCGACTTCAACCACGAATTCCTTTCCAAAAAACTCTTTCTTGAATACTTTTTTCATTTATTTTCCTCATTTCGTAAGTATACAGAATTAAATCTCACTTAAATATTATATCATAATATTTCGTCTTTAATCAAATAAAATCCTGACAAAGAATAAGCACCCAAGGTTTGGGTGCTTGTATCTTTTGTTAGCGTCTTAATCCGAGCTTTTTGATCAGATCAGAATATCGTTCCAAAGAGATGGATTTCAAGTAATTCAACATGCTTCTTCTCTTACCGACTTTCATCAATAAGCCTCTTCTGGAATGGAAATCATGTTTGTGGAACTTCAAGTGTTCGTTCAAAACGTTGATTTCTTCGGTCAAAAGAGCGATTTGCACTTCCGGAGAACCGGTGTCTCCCTCTTTCAACTGATAAGCAGTGACGATTTCTTTGATTTTGTCTTTGCCTAAAGCCATTTGTGTTTCCTCCTATATTTTGTCTTACCGTAGATCCGAAAAGAGAGTCGGAGTGTCTCTGATTTCAGGTCCAGGCGCGATTAGTATTATAACATATAACCTATGGTTATGCAAGCATTATCGTATCTGAAAACCAGGTGATAGATACGGGTACAATCCCTCGATGATTTCAAACATCGAATAGGTGTCTTGTTTGCAGTATTCCAAGAGATCTTTTGCCGTATTATCGCGATCTGTCGGGGGTTGTGATTCCATTCCCATAAAGGCATTGTACGCAGCCACTCCGTTTTGGATATTGAGAGATGTATAGGCGTCTTTATGAAAGACTTCAATCACCTTTTTCAACGAATAGGATCCGGATAATCCTGCACTGTAGAAATTGTATCGAGAGGCTTCGTCATCTGTGAAGCCAAGCTCCAGATAAAATTTTTTATTGTTCTTGACGATATCCATGAGATCGAACAATCGATCGATGATGCGTTGCAGGTCGTTTTTCAGTTCCGGGAAAACCAGTTGCAATTCTTTGAGACGTTGTTCCTCAAAGGTTTTGTTATAGACGATGACTGAAGAATCGTATTGATTGATGATTTGAATCATGCTTTTGGTCAATTCCAAACGATTGTCATACGTAGGATTGGCGAGAAATTCATAGTGATCCTTGCCATTCTTATCTAATTCGTGTTCATTTTTTTGGATATGAATCGAGTATTGAAATACCGATTGAGTGAATGGTGTCTCTCCTCGAAATCTTGGCAAAAGACATGGCAATGCTTCAAAGTCGAGATAGATAAGCGGAAATTGCAAGGTTTTCAAACCGGCTTCGATTTTTGCTTGGTGCACATGGACATAGTCCGTTTCCACGCAATATCGTTGCATCAGATGTTTTTCATCTTTCAACCATGAGATCGGTACATCGTGCATATCAACGTACCCTTCGTTGATGAGTTCATAGGTATCGTGATGGATATCTCCTTCCGGACTCGGTTCATCGAAGCCAAGATGTGAATTGAAGTAATCCAAGATGGAATTCTTTTTGGGAATATGTGAAAAGCAGAATCCGGTGAATTTGCATTCAAAGGTATCGCCTTTGCGACATTCTTTTTTGACCAACGGGCAAGCAGTGAAGTCTTCCAGTTCGAGATGATTGATCATCCGATACACATCGGCTTCAAAGATTTCCTTCATTTTTGGATACAAGGCATTGAAATCAACAATGTGGAATAGGTTCTTGTTATACTTCAACCCATCATATACATAATTGGTGTCAAGCAATACGGTATACACCAAAGCATCCAAAGAGCCGGTTGAAATTTCGTAGACATAGCGTTTAAACAAAGAACGATAAACCGCTCTGCCTAAATCATTGGTACGTGTCATCAACTTCTGTAGTTTCTCTTGAAGATGTTTGTTTTTTTGATCAAGATCAACAGATCGAATCGTATAGATCCCCTGATCGGTCTTGGTAAACAATTGGTATTTGTGTTTGTCTTCATTGTATCGCATTCTTAGAAATTCATTTGAGGTCGAAGGAATCAAATGGTATAAAATTGTCTTGTTTTCAAAGGTTTCCATGAAATCGAAGGTTTCGAACAATTCCACGTCAGGATGAAAATCGTAGCTCTCCATACCACCTGTTTGAATGTTGTTTTTTTGATTTATGTATTCTTTTTCAAATTGCTGGAAAAAGGCCTGATAAAAGGCTTTTGATGAGATGTCATATGATTTGTGTGCGACTTCGGATTCCGGGTCGTTAAGACTTGCGAATCGGCGGCATCGTATGTAGTTTAACAGGGTATTCGCTGTTACTTTCATATCTTTCTCCTACAATATGGATGATAATGCAATGAACTCTCTTTCCATGAGATGAACGCCTTTGGCAGTCTGAGGTTCATGAGTTGCGAACAGAGTCAGAACATCATTTACATCGATCCAAACTACCTCGATATTGGCTGCTAGTTCAGATTTTGTTTGATTGATGTGTTGCGTATATACTTTTTCCGACCGAAGTTTGGTCAAAAAATAGTGATTGGTAAAGGTTATGTTTGGTTCATGGTTTTGAATGATTAAATGTTCTTCATTGACTTTGACCAATAAGCCGGTTTCTTCCAAAACCTCTCGTCTCAAACAATGTTCCAAACGTTCTTTGCCCTCTCTTGTGCCACCGGGCAGAAGATAAAAATCCTCTTCTTTGTAATGAAGAATCAAAATCTTGTTTTTCTTGACAATGACCGCTCTTGAAGCAGATACGTGGCGATTCTGCTGAATATCTTCATCGGTCAAGTCATCGGCATACACTTGGATGGTTTGGATTCCCAAGAAACGATAAAACGGGTTTCGAACGAAATCGATAACGGATCCCAAAACCAATATATAATAGAATGTCGTGAATCCCAAATTGAAATGATCATCCCAGGTTTTGTATATCAAACCTAGAACGATTGCGGCAAGCATCGCTAAGAATTCTCCGATATACTTGCCTTGACCAAAGGTCAGATGGAGTCTCTTTGCGGCCGCGTGACAGAATTGATCAATTGCTGGTAAGGGAAATTGGATATAAATCATGGTATTGAGTCCAAAAGCGACAAGTAAAGTTGCCAAAATCAGATACATAAGATTCCAAACCAGACCCAATCCAGCTACATATGGCCAGAATCCATTTTCGAGGTCAATGACCGCTCCAATCAAAAACGATACCAGAAGCGGAAAGAAAAACATCATCGAAGGTCGCTTCCAAAGAATCAGATGTACCAAAGTCATCAAGACCAAAGCGACAAGTGGATTGACATGACGAAATTCCATCCAGGTGTTTTCCACGATATTGACGGTGACCGCATCCCAAGCGGACATACCCAAATCCGTATGATAGATCAGTGTGACACTGGTTCCAAGCAGAACCATCGCAACCAAAGAAAGAATCACTTTTTTCCAAGTGAATCCTCGGAAGGTTTCGATTGCTTCACCAAATAACAAATCCAAGATTTTCTTCCCGTCCTTCATGTAGTTCTCCTATAAACAGTAAAAAGCTATCCCGCAGGATAGCCGATACTAATTGATTAACGCAATCTCCAATACATCGTCGATCTTGGTCGCAAAATGGATTGTCAATTTGTCTCGTACTTCTTTTGGTATATCCTCGACATCCTTTTCGTTCTCCAAAGGAATGACGATTTCTTTCAATCCTCTTCTGGAAGCGGCAATTGCCTTTTCTTTGAGTCCACCGATTGGCAATACTCTACCGTTCAAAGTGATTTCGCCGGTCATACCGACAAAACGATTGACCTTGCGTTCTGCCAAACTGGAGACGAGAGCCGTCGCAATCGTAACTCCCGCGGATGGACCGTCTTTCGGGATCGCACCTTCAGAAACGTGGATATGGAAATCATTCTTTTCCAAGACCTCTTTTTTGATACCGAGTTTATCGGCATTGGTCTTGACAAAGGACAAAGCGGCCATTGCCGATTCTTTCATCACATCACCCAAATTACCGGTCAGGATGAGTTTGTTGCTACCTTCATAGTAGGTCGCTTCGACTTCCAATGTATCTCCACCTGCTTGTGTAAACGCAAGACCAGTGACCACACCAATCATGTCTTTCTTCAAGACTTGATTGTTTTTGAACAGTCGTTTTCCTAGATATTTGTGTAAGTTGTCTTTTGTGACTTTGACAACATCCATTTTTTTAACAAGGATTTCTTTGATGGCTTTACGAACAATCGAACCAAGCATCCGTTCCAATTGACGGACTCCTGCTTCTCTTGTGTAATCAGTGATGATTTCTTTGATTGCACCGTCGGTGATTTGGAATCTCTCCTCATCGAGTCCGTGATTTGTGACTTGTTTGTTGACAAGGAAGTTTCTCGCGATATAGAACTTCTCAATCTCGGTATAGGAACTGAGTTCGATGACTTCCATTCGGTCGCGCAGTGGTGCTGGAATGTTTTGCAAGTAGTTCGCAGTCGTGATGAATAAGACTTTGGATAAATCATAATCTTCTTCGACATAGTGATCGGAGAAGAATTGGTTTTGTTCCGGATCCAAGACTTCCAACAGAGCACTCGAAGGATCGTTTCGTTCGTTCATCACAAGTTTATCGATTTCATCAATCAAGAATACTGGATTGGTGACTTTGGCCTTGATCATACCATTGATGATACGACCAGGCAGAGCACCGACATAGGTTCTTCTGTGTCCGCGGATTTCCGCTTCGTCATGAACTCCACCTAAGGATGTCTTGACGAATTCGCGTTTCAATGCGGCTGCGATGGATTTTGCCAAAGAGGTTTTCCCAACACCAGGAGGGCCAGAAAGGCACAGGATGGTTTGCGGGTTCTTGCCGGTCAACATCTTGACAGACAAGTATTCGATGATACGTTCTTTGACTTTTTCCAAACCGTAATGAGAGGATTCGAGTTTGTCGATAGCGACATTGATATCGGATTCGTCTTCGGTTTGTTTCGCCCATGGAATTGAGATCAACGTCTCAAGATAGGTTCTGGCAACAGAAGATTCCGAGGATGCCGGTTGGAGATATTCGTAGCGCTTGAGTTCTTTCAACGCTTTTTCTTTGACGGCAGGAGGCATGTCGCTGGCTTCGATTTGATCCAAGAGTTTTTTAGCATCATCCTGCTTGGAATCCCCTAACTCCTCTTGAATGGCTCTCATTTTTTCTCTTAGATAGTATTCTTTTTGGTTTTGGTCTGCAGATTTGCGGACTGTTTCATTGATTTTGGATTCGATCGATTGCATCGTTTTCTCTTTTTCGATATCTTCCAAGAGGAACTGCAAGCGTTGATTGATCGAATTGGTCAATAAATATTTGATTCTGTCGTTTTCGGGAATGCGGATTTCCGAAGCAACCAAATCACATAATTTATCGGATGTGATTCCACCCTTCAATGAGGTCAGAACCGCTTTGGAATCGCGGAACAAGAAATTCGCGTTTTCCAATACTTCTTTGGATACCATTTTGAGAAGAACTTGTTCCTCATCCAGATTTTCCGGTTCCAAAACCATCGATGTGAAATCGATGAGATAGAATGGTTCTTTTGCGACAACATCGTTGAATTTGACACGGATCAACGGTTCAAATTTGATTTTGTAATTACCATTCGGTAATTTTATTTTGACGGAAATTCTTGCCAAAAGACCGACTTCGTGAAAGTCGATGAATTCAGGTTCTAGAACATCCGGGTCTTTCTGAAATGCTAGGACGACGTATCCATCGCGATTGCTTTCCGACTCGAAAACAGCTTGTTTCGAGAACTCTCTTCCGACTTCCACTCTGACGTCGGCACCGGGTAGAAAGATGACTCCGCGGATTGGAATTACAGGCAGACAATCGGAGAATACCTTGCTCAAATTGTACATAGATTCACCTCTGTTCATGTTTCAAATACTTCAATATAATTGTATCATAATTGATAAAAAAAACCTAATGAATTGATGAATTGAATGGTTTCTTCAAATTAGGTCTTTTCTATATGAATTTTCTGTGATGTTTTACGATTATTCAGTTACTTTAGCAGAATCCAAAATCAAATCCAATGCTTTTCCATAGGCAATTTCAGATGTAATTGCGGAAACTGGAATTGCTTGTTTGACTTGGTCCAAAGTAACGTTCTGAGATTTGTATTGCTCGGTGATTTCATCGTATTTCGCTGCGATTTCTTCTTCCGTCGGAGTAATGTTTTCTGCTTGCGCGATTGCTTCGACTACGAGTTGTTCTTCCAAGGTCTTTTTCGCTTGGACTTGCAATTCGGATTTCAACTCATCTTCGGTCTTGCCCATGTATTGCAAGTAGGTATTGTAATCCAAACCGTATTGTTGAATTTGTTGTTTGGTTTGATCCAAAGAACGATTGGTCTCTTCATCGATCATTTCTTGAGGCAATTCAAAACTTGCGTTCGCAATTGCTTTTTGGATGACGGTCGTTCTGATGTGGTTTTTGTTTTGAGATTCTTTTGAAGTTTTGATCTCTTCTTTGGTTTTGTTTTTGAAGTCTTCTACGGATTTGATGGTTTCATCATTCAATTCAGTGATGAATTCTTCATTGAGTTCCGGTACTTGTCTGGTTTTGATTTCATGCAATTTTACTGCGAATATTGCTTCTTTTCCAGCCAAACTTTTTTCATGATAATCTTCCGGGAATGTGACTTTCACGTCTTTTTCTTCTTCGGATTTCATACCGACCATTTGGTCTTCAAATCCAGGAATGAACTGTCCAGATCCGATTGCGAGTTCATAATTCTCAGCCGTACCGCCTTCGAATTTCTCTCCATCGACAGATCCGGAGAAATCAAATACTGCGGTATCTCCGTTTTCCAGAGTGCCTTCTTCTTTCAAAATCATCTCAGCATGTTGGTCCAATTTCTTGTTCAACTCTTGTTCAACTTCAAAATCACTGACTTCCACAGGAATGATATTGACTTCCAAGCCTTTGTATTCGCCAAGTGTCACAACTGGTTTCACTGCGACGGTTACTCGGTAAGTAAAATCTTCTCCGCGTTTTACTTTGGTCACATCCAAATCGATTTTTGGTTGTGCTACGACTTCGATGTTATTTTCAACAACTGCGTTATAGTAAGTCTCTTGCAAAACATGTTGAATCGCTTCATCGTAAAGGGATTCGATTCCGTATTTTGCTTCATAGACGTTTCTTGGGGCTTTTCCTTTGCGGAACCCTTTGATTTCTACGTCTTTGTTCACTTCTTCAAATGCATGGTCTAAACCATGTTCGAAGAGTTCTTTTGATACAGTGACTTCAAAGCTTACCAATGAGCCACTCAATTTGTCAATAATCATTTTTATTCCTCCGTATTCTCACTTTGTAGATTATAACAAAAAAGACTGATAAAATCAATCTTTTTACTTATGAAAATAAGTTGCCGAACAAGTCCTTGAATCGCTTCGGTATTTTCTTGATGGATTCCCCGATGACTCTTGGGAACAAGACGATTGCTTCCGCAAATGCCATCTTTTTGATTTCCTTCTTGCTTTGGCCTTTCAAATTCATGAACAAGTAGTTTCGACAGATGATTCCAACACGCAAAGACAAGAGTGCATTTCCAGCACCTTGTGCCAAAGATCCGGTTACGGTTTTTAAGATCGGCATCTCTGCCAAAGCATTGAGTGAAGACTGTGGAAAGATTTCTGAGAACTTCATGTCTTCCAAACTTTCAGCGATCAATGCGCTGCTCATAACGTTGAACGACAACCGACCTAATGCGGCATAACTTGGGCGAAAGCCACATTTCATCACGAGTTCTTTAATCGCTCTTAGATTGATCGTTAGAACCGCCAAGGCATCGAGTTTTCCATTTTGCGAGATTGCGGTCGTCAAAAAGACCGATTCCGCATGGATCACGATCATTTTATTGAGTTCTTTTTTGATCGTCGTATCAAAAATCTGACTTAAGACTTGTTTGAGTTCGATTGCGTCACCTAAGTGTTCCTGTATCGATTGTTTTTCTTCTTCTGAGATGTACTCTTCTGTCAAAAGGTTTTTCGCGACGCGACGATACATATGGAAATTCTCTTTGGCGTTTTGTTCTTCATCAAATAAACTGTCCATCGAGAAAGTCGGTGAGAACAAGACTTGAACGATCGGCCTCACGATTAAAAGGATAAAGAGAATTCCCGACACACCATAAAATGCATATTCCACATAGGGGTGAATGGTTCTCAATCTTTCTCCCAGTTGCAACACCGAACTGAGAATCATCAAAACGATGAAAAACAATGCGGCGATGCCGATGACGATCCAGAATGATTTGCTATACTTACGCATGATTTGCCTCCTTGAATTTGGTTTTTACCAATTCGATATCCTGATAAATCTGTTCAATAAGTTCTGGTTCCGTGTCGAACTTGATCTCCGGACGCAGATACTCGACGAATCTGACTTCGATGATTTCATTGTATAGGTTTTTGTCGGTATTGAATACGTGGGTCTCCACCGTCAGAGGAACATTGAAATAGGTTGGGTTGTTTCCGACATTGGTGATCCCATAGTACTCCTTTTTTTCATGGATGACTTTGGTGTAGTAGACCCCGGATTTGGGTAACACATAAGGCATGTAGTCGATATTGGCGGTCGGATAACCAAGCCGTCTGCCAATGCCTCGTCCCGATACGACTCTACCTTTGATTTTGTATTCTCTTCCCAATAAGTGATTGGCGATCTCCAGATTGCCATCTAAAAGATTGGCACGGATTCTTGTAGTCCCGACTTTTAAATCCAGGTAGGTCATTTCCGGAATGACGATGGTTTGGAAGTTTTTCTGTTTTAGTAACAGTTTTCGGTCGCCTTCTCCGCGATATCCAAACCGGAAATCGAATCCGACGACAACCGTGTTCGCGCCGACCAAAAATCGTTCGATGAATTCTTCTGCTTGCATGTGAATCAGGTGCTGACTCACTTTCATGACATAGAGATAATCGACTCCGAGCTTCTTACAGATGGTGGCTTTGTCTTCCACCGTGGTCAAGCATCGATGTCTTTCCTGGTTCAAATATGCTTTTATGTTCATGGAGAATGTGAAAACAGCCAAGGATAATCCTTTCTCCTTTGCTAGCTTCGCGGCTGTTTTGATCAACTCGACATGCGCGATATGCATCCCGTCAAAATAGCCAAGACAGATGACTGAGTTTTGTTCTGTCAAAAAATCATTGTATTCCAAGTATTTGATTCTCAACACCACTTCACCGACATTCTCAATTGATTTTTCTGCTCGTCATAAAAGTAAATTGCGAGCGGTTTTTCTGTTTCGTCACAGAGGATGCAATCTTCTTTGATTCCGACGGTTTCCGGATCCAAGAAGCGACCGTTCCTGACGAAATACTCCTGTTTCTTTTCGAGAGTTACCTTGGGTAGATTCATATAATCAAACGGGTCTTTGATTTGATATTCGCCAGCTTCCAGTTTTTCAAGGGAGATGGCATCTTCGATATGGAATTTATTGATCGAAGTCCGTCGGAGTTCCACCAATGTCCCGTATACACCAAGTTGCTTTCCGAGGTCTCTTGCGATACTTCGGATATAGGTGCCTTTGGAGACATGGAGATCGACTTGGAAGGTAAATCCTGGTTCGTTCTCCAAGAAAACGAAATTGGCAATCGAATAGATTTCTACATCACGAGGTTCGATGGTCGGAATCTCAAGATCCCTTCTTGCGAGTTCATAGAGTTTCTTGCCTTTGATTTTGACAGCCGAATAGATTGGCGGAACTTGTTTCTGTTTCCCTAAAAACTGGTCTAAAGCGGATTTTACCAGATGTTCCGTCAAAGCATCCGTTGATCCCTCGGCTTGTACTTTGCCGGTGATATCGTCAGTATCTGTCTGAAGTCCCAGACGGAACGTTGCCTGGTAAATCTTTGAGTGATGTTCAAAATACTTGACCAGTTTGGTGGCTTTGTTAATGCATAAAACGAGCACACCGGTGGCATTGGGATCCAAGGTTCCGATATGTCCAACGCGTTTTGTGCCTAGGGCTCTTCTTGCGATGTTGACGATATCGTGTGAGGTATAGTTTTTTGGTTTGTCTATGATCAGTACACCGTCCATAGAACCATTCCTTTCTCTAAATCAACGCCAACAAATCTTCGAAGTAAACCGAACCTTTCAGACGTTTGACTTCCGCACCATTTTCCAAAAGGATCACGGTTGGAACTCCGTCGATTTTGTATTTGTTGACGATTTCTTTTTCTTGGCTGGCATCGATAAATGCATAATCGATGTTGAATTTTCCTTCTTCTTTCAGATGAGCTACTCGTCTGCGAATCGCCATGCACTTCCCGCAAGTCTTGGAGTAGAACATCAATAGTTTTCGCTCCATGAGATCACCTATTTGAAATAGATCACAGTCACGCCTTTGCCACCTTCATTAGGGCCGCCAGGTCGTGAATTCTTGATCTGATTGTTTTTCTTGATATATTCTTCTACTGCTTTTTTCAAAGCACCGGTACCATAGCCGTGAATGATATAACTGAACTCCAGGTTATTGATGAGACAGGTATCGACGAACTTGTCAATTTCATCGACCGCCTCCAAATAGCGCATGCCTCGTAAATCCAGTTCTACTTTCGCTTGACTGGTTCTGGTCACGGTTCCTCCGGATGGTTGTTTTTCTTTTTCTGGTGTCTCGATGAATTCCAAATCGGATTCTTCCAGGGTCACAGATAATGTGCCCATCAGAACTTCATATTTTCCATCAGAGAGGCGTTTATTGACGATCCCATTGCGTTGATACGGTATCAATAACACGCGGTCCCCCTCCGAGATTTTGGTGGATTTCACTTTTTGGTATTGATTGTCTTCGAAATGAATGGATTTGGATTCGTGTTTCAAACGCGCCAGTTCATGTTCCTTGAAGCTTGCGGATTTTTTCAATTCGTCCAGTTCTCGGATAATTCGTTTTGCATCGGATTCCAAGGCTTCCATTTCTTTGCGTTTTTCACGTTCCAATTGATCCATCAATTTGTTTTGGCGAATCTTTTCTTCCACATACAAATCATCGAGATGGTCTTGTTTTTCGTGCAAGACACTGATTTCGGATTTATGAGTTTGTATCGTGTTTTCCAGTTCCAAGCTTTGTGTTTCAAGTTTACGAATCAGATGAGAGATATCTGTATCAAAGGAAATCGATACTTTCTCAGCAGCTTCGATGATCGATGTATGCAATCCTAGCCGCTTTGCGATCTGCAATGCATTGGATGTGCCAGGCACACCAATTCGAAGACGATACGTCGGTCGTAAGGTTTCAATATCGAATTCCACAGAAGCATTGACCGTATCGTCCAAATCGAACGCATAGGTCTTCAGTTCCGGATAATGGGTCGAAAACATCGCGTAAAGGTTCTTGTTTCGCAAATGATTGATAATCGAGATGGCTAAAGACGCTCCTTCTTTCGGATCGGTTCCGGAGCCGATTTCATCCAGTAATACAAGAGCGTTGGTCTTTGCGTGTTTTATAATATATGTGATATTGGAAATATGAGACGAGAAAGTCGATAAGGATTGTTCAATGGACTGTTCATCTCCGATATCCGCAAAAATCCCACTGAAGACAATCGTCTTGGATTCTTCATCCACAGGAATCAGAATTCCGGATTGAACCATGATCGACAACAAGCCCAAGGTCTTCAAAGCTACTGTTTTACCACCGGTGTTCGGACCGGTGATGACGATATGTCGAAAGGTGCGGAAATTGATGTCGTTTCCGACGACGATATCTTGTGAGATCAGCGGGTGCCTCGCACATTTCAAATCTATTGTGGATTTGGTCAATTCGGGTTGATGAGATCGATATTCAATCGCATGTTTCGCTTTTGCAAATACGATATCCAAATACGTAAGAATTTCCAAATTGCTTCTGAGTGGTTCCACATCTTCTGCAATCCGTTCCGTAAGTTCCCGAAGGATCCGTTCCACTTCGGCTTTTTCTTGGGCTAGGATGCCTTGTAGTTCGTTGTTCAAGATGAAACAACTCATCGGTTCCATAAAAACGGTCTCGCCACTGGCCGAGGAGTCATGAACGACACCTTGAAAACTGTTTTTGAATTCTGATCTGACGGGCAATACAAGACGATTATTCCGTATCGTGATGATTGAATCGGTCAATTTGTTTGCTTCACTTCGAACCAATTGATTCATTTTGCCTTCGATTCGTTCTTCTGTTATCTTGATTTTTTTGCGAAGCTGAGCCAGTTTACTGGAAGCTGAATCATAAATTTCTCCTTTTGGATCAATGACAGTCTCGATTGCCTCTTTGACTTTAGGAAGGCTGACAAGACGTTCATAATACTCATCCAAGGCTCCGCTCGGAATTTCCAATTGATGCACTTTCTTGATAAAAGCTATACTTCTTGCGATCGCTTCTTGATGACTCGTGATACGCAAAAACTCTTCAATGGAAAGGACCGATCCGATTTCTGCTTTCTTGATTGCTTCTTTGATGTTGAGAACTCCGGTCATCGGCGTTGCATCATAGCGCTCGATCATGTTCTTCGCTTGAGAAGTCTCAGTCAATAGGCGTTCGATTTCGGCTTGATCACTCATTGGTTCGATCGCCAAAACAACCGGCTTAGCCAAGTCGGTAACAGCGTAATTCTTTATTTTCAAGAGAATCTTCTCGAATTCCAATTTTTTCAAGTCCGCAAGCATCTCATTCACCTTCTGTCTCTTCTATTTTAACACAGATTATGATAAAATAGAACGAGGAGTTGAGACAATGAATTACGATTTGACAATCGATAAACACAATCTCGGGAAATTCGTTTCCTATTACCATCCGTTTCTAGAAACCACTAGTGATCCTAGAATCCTTTACTCGTTCAAAAGTCCAGAATTCAAGATCATCGTGTACAACAGTCATAAAGTCCTATTCCAGGGAAAACAAGCATATGAAGAATATGCTCTTTGGGCGGATCACTTTGGTCAGGATAAAGTATCACCGATTGACTCAACGGCTTATGTCAATGAGTATTATGCCAACGCTGTGATCGGTTCCGATGAAGTCGGCACCGGTGATTTCTTTGGTCCTGTCGTCGTCTGTGCTGCTTACGTCAATCCGGCGGATTATGAGACTTTGGACGAACTCGGAGTACGCGACTCCAAAGCGTTATCAGACAAGCAGATCATTGCCATGGGAAATGAATTGATTCAAAATGTATCCTACCATGTCCTTGTATTGTCGCCTGAGAAATTCAACGAATTGACCAACAAAGGCTATAATATGAATAAAATCAAAGCTTATCTACACAATCATGCGATCAAAAAAATGGTTCAGAAAACCAAGAAATTCGACTATGTGATTTTAGATGAATTTTGTTCCAAAGAGAATTACTTCGAGTACTTGAAGGATGAAGATGCTTACAAACAAATCCGATTTCATACCAAGGCCGAGGGAATTCATAAAGCGGTGGCAGTCGCTTCCATCATTGCCAGATATAAATTCGTCTTGGAGATGGACCGCATATCCAAACAGATCGGTATCGTTTTGCCTAAAGGCAGTGGACCGACCGCGGATGCGATTGGAAAACTGATCTATTTGCAACATGGAATTGATTTCTTTCAAACCATCGCCAAAGTCAGTTTCAAGAACATGAAGCGAATCACCGGCGAAACCGAATAAATAAACAAAAAGGCTTATCCATTGATAAGCCTTTTGCTTGTCTTTCTGCTATAGAACGATTCCCAGAACCAAAGCAGCCACTCCGAATACCAATACAAGGATTTGTACTCCGAGATCACCTTTGAACATTTTCTTCATGATCTCAATTTTCTTGAGGTTCCAGATGAACGGCGGTTTCAGTAACCCGATATACAGACAGAAAATACCATAAATAATCAATACATAATTCCACCAAGCCATAGTAATACCTCCTATATATTTGCTTTCTTAGCGAACAGTTTGAACAACAACCAGGATGCGAAGATATTATATACGATTCCCGCAAAGAAATAGACTAGGAATGTAAAAGTCAATTGGTCATTGTAGATTGGAAGCATCTCCATTTGAATCATTCTGGCTGGCCAGAACGATGGTGAGAAAATTAGAAATACTTCTTTCCAAGTAAAGACAAAGAAGACAAGAACCGGTAATAATAAGATCAGTCCTGAAGTCTTCATAATGACGAATCCTTCAACTTTGTTTCTGGCGAATGAATTCACCATCAAAGCCAGAAACGGTCCCTGTAAAGCCGCAACCAAAGAAATCAGGAAGATCGAACCAAATGTTGAATCTGGAAGAAATCGCGTTGCGTAGATCAATAGAATCGTCGCAAACAGCCCAAAGACATAGGTGATGATCATCTTGAGAACGACGTAGAAACGGACTGAGACGGGTGTGATTTTCAAACTCATCAAGACATTGTCGTCTCGGTCATCCAAAAGCGTAAACGCAGTAACAGCTCCAAAGATGTACCCGGTCATGATGATCATGAACATGGCGACAATCTTGGCGACCGGATTGGTCGGCGCTACACTCTCTTCGATGATTGGTATGACATAATAACCGATGACTCCGATTATGACAGGGAAGAATACAAAAAAGATATTCATCTTATCCCGTAAAATACCAGATAGTTCGGATTTTACTACTGTTTTAAACATAATGGATTACACCCCACTTTGACGTATCGAGTAATCATGGAATTTAGGCAAAACCAGAAAACGATACACTAGAACAGTACCGATGAGCAGGTATGCCAAGCTGAAGTAATATTGCCATTCGAATACGTAATCTTTAAAGCCTCCACCGATCAGTTCAGCACCGGCTTGGAATGGATTGATCACAAGAACATATTGGAACCAATCCGCTGTAATGACATGCACTTCATATAGTAAACTAGGTATCAAAAGCGCAAATGCGAAGATCATGATGTTGACCAGCATTCCCGTGAAGTTCTTTTGAAAATAGGCCATATAATAACCAAATATCGTGAAAAAAGTTGTGGTCACAACGATACCGACAAAAATCAAGAAGTAATTGAGCTTCACGTCTTTTAACAAGACGAAAGCGATGATGATGAGTACCGATGAAAACAGGTTGTGGATGGTATTTGCCAAGACCTTGGACAAGACCAGTTCGGCGTTGGTCGACGGTGTGACCAACATCGTGGAAATGGTGAATTCACTCTTTTCAAAGAACATCACCGAACCGATGTACATGATGCTCATCATCGATGCATCCACCAACAAAACCATTGGTAACAGCGTTGCGAGAATTGTGCTGTTCACGAAATACAGCATAACTCCCCAGATGATTGCGACCAAGATGCTGATCGCGAATATATTATATTTATTTAAACGTAACAATTCTCCTTTGACCAAGACCCAGACTCTACTCGCTTTCATCGCGTAGTCCTACTCCGGTTACTTTGATGAAGATATCTTCCAAAGTGGTTTCACCACTGTGGATTGTTTCAATGTCCTTGGTCTGAAGGAGCGTCAGAAATTCTTCATTCTTGCCAATGTTGTCCATCGGGAATTCTCTGGTGATAGTCTTGCCGTTTTCTTTGTATTCCACCCTCAATTCGCGTTTCCCATAGCGGATCTTGAGATTTCTAGGAGAATCGATCTCTTTGATTTCTCCGTCAACGATAAATGCGACGCGATCACAGAGTTGATCGATGTCTGACATGATGTGGCTAGTGATGAAAACCGTACCCCCAGCATCACGAAATTCCTTGACCAAATCCTTGAGGATTTTGGCGTTGGCTGGGTCGATTCCGTTGGTTGGTTCATCGAGAAACAACATCTTCGGTTCGTTGAGCAAAGCTCTGACGATGTTCAATCGGATTTTCATTCCTTTGGAGAATTCTCCGACCATTTTGTCTTTGGATTCCCATAAACCGACACGTTTCATCAAGGTCTCGACATCCGCATTGCGTTTGTAGAGCTTCAAGAAGAAATTGATGTTTTCCATCGCTGTCATCTTGGAGAAATGGATTGGCATCTCGAAGCTGACTCCAATGTCCTCATAGAAATCATTGCCAAATTCGGATACATCTTTCCCACTATAGGAAATCTTGCCCCGATAATCCTCTAGGATTTTGATGAGGATTTTTTGAGTCGTACTCTTTCCGGCTCCACTTGGACCTAAAAATCCAAAGATTTCGCCTTCCTTGATTTCAAAACTGATGCCCTTGATGACATCGTCTTTGTTTTTGGGATACTTGAATCGTAAGTCTTCTACTTTATACATTAGCGTCTCCTTTCGTAACACCGTGTTTGATGATGCTGATGATTTGAGTAATGCGTTGTTTCATTTTATCATAATCGAGTTCTTCGACGCTGATTCCGAATTCATCCAAGGAAACATTCAGCGTCAAGTCGATGACAATTTTGGCGAACACATAGGGATCGATATCAGAACGCAATCTGCCTTTGGCTTGATCGTTCTTGATATAGTCGACATAGTATGTATTCGCATACTCCAAAGATGTTTTCACCATCTGGTCATAGATCTCCCCTTTGGAATCGATGACATGGCTGAATACTTTGACAAAACGTGGATTTTCGATTGCGAACCTTGTCCCTGCCGTGAACAACTCTTCGAACAATACCAGAAACGGCTTGTCCTCGGGATTCGGTAATAAATCACTCAAGTATTCCATTTTCTTGTCTTTGACAAGTTCGAAGATATAGTAGAACAAATCGTATTTATCTTCAAAATACTGATAGAAAGACCCTCTTGGAATACCGGCTGCTCTTACGATGTTGGAGAGTTTGGCATGTTCGAATTGATTATTCGAGAACTCATCCATCGCTGCATTGATAATGCGATCCTTTTTGTCTTGATCAAGATTCAAAAATGTTTGTGTAGGAATAGTATCGCCTCCCATATGACACCCTTGTCACATGGATAGTATACAATACTTTGAAAGCGCCGTCAATAGAAAATGACAACCTTGTCATATATTATCCCAAAAAGCAAGAAAAAAACCGCCGAAAAGACGGTTATTGGTTTCGTAATTGCTCGAGTTCATCCAAAAATGGTTGTGGTAATGGAGAATCGAATTCCATGAATTCTTTGGTAATAGGATGTGTGAAGCCTAATGTCTTTGCATGCAAGAATTGGCCGAAATCGGTATTTTTAGCCGATCCGTACACATGATCTCCTGCCAAAGGATTCCCGATATATGCCATGTGAACTCGGATTTGGTGAGTTCTTCCCGTTTCCAAAATACATTTGATCAAGGATTTCTGTTGGAAGGTTTCCAAGACCTCAAAGTGTGTCACCGCTGGTCTGCCGTTGGCGATGACAGCCATTTTCAAACGGTTGCGCGGATCTCTTCCGATCGGCGCATTGATTTTTCCGCGTTTGTTTTTGATCACACCTTCGACCAATGCGATGTACTCTCTCTTGGTTTCTTTTTGTTTCAGTTCTTCTGCCAAGATGTTGTGAGCTTTATTGGTTTTCGCAATCATCAACAATCCCGAGGTATCCTTGTCGATTCGATGGACGATTCCGGGACGTTCTTCCCCATTGACATCGGATAACTGGTTGATGTGGTACATCAAACCATTCACCAAAGTATCGGTGTAATGCCCTGGTGCTGGATGGACGACCAGTCCGGATGGTTTGTTCACCACAAGAACATCATTGTCTTCGTAAACAATATCCAAATCCATCTTTTGTGGCACGATATCCCAATCGAACACATCGATATCGGTGATTTCGATGAGATCACCTTTCTTGACTTTATAACTGGACTTCACAGGATTCCCATTGACAAAAACCCGGGATTCTTCAATCAGTTTTTGAATCGTACTTCTTGATAGTTCCGATTCCCTTTGACTCAAGAATTTATCGATTCGTTCCGTTATGTCCGTATCTTGGACCAAATATTCCAAATAGTTATCCATGGATTTTCTTCCTTTTTGGTTCCAAAATGAATTGGTCGAAAATAAAGAGTGCGATTCCGACATTCAAACAGATATCGGCAATATTGAAGACATAACTCCAAATGCCTCTGAAGTCGATGAAATCCACGACATTGTGATCTGGTTGGAAAATCCGATCGATCGCATTCCCAAACGCTCCCGCAATCAACAACGCCAAACTCAAAGAATACCAGAAGGTTTTCTTGTCCTTGAAATCGTTCTTGATAAACATGATTGAAAAGATTACAATCGCGATCCCCATGACAACCAAGAAGATAACATAAGTGTCAGCCAACCCTTGAAATACCCCAAATACGGCTCCCGAATTGCGGACATAAGTGAAATGGAAGAAATCCTGGATGATTGGCATCGTATCGCCTTCCAAAGCAAAATGACTCACGACCCAAAACTTCGTGAGTTGATCCAATCCGATCAATGCGATTATCAAAACGATCCAAGCAATCATACTATCACCTTATACCCATAAAATC
>JAFGQH010000070.1 GCA_016935815.1 Bacilli bacterium
ATTTGACGACAAGGCGGCAAATTCTATTTGACGACAAGGCGGCAAATTCTATTTGACGACAAGGCGGCAAATTCTATTTGACGACAATATTTACTAATTTCTTCGGTACGACGATCACTTTAACGATCACTTGACCTTGGATCAAACTTTGAATTCGTTCTCTTTTCACTGCCACATCTTGAAGTTCTTGATTTGTGATATTGGCATCGACTTCAACTTTGTCTTTCACTTTTCCATTGATGCTAATAACGACGGTTACTTCTTCATCCACCATCTTCTTCGGATCCGCGATCGGATATGGTTCAAAGACAAGCAAATCATCATGACCGAGTTGATTCCAGAGTTCCTCACAAATGTGTGGAGCAATCGGATACAACAAACGAATCAGTGTTTCATAGTCTTTGAGTGAGATTGCTTCAGCTTTTCCAAACTCATTGGTTAAAGTCATCAACTTCGCAATTGCTGTATTGAATTTTAGATTTTCAATATCTGAAGTGACTCCATCGATGGTTTGATGAATCGCTTTTTCCAACGCTTTGGTATAAGTGGTTTTTGATCGAACTACATTCGGGAACAATCTCCAAACCTTATCAAGGAAACGTCTCGCTCCTTTGACACCGGATTCGTTCCATGGTGTACTCATCTCATAATCGCTGATAAACAAAACGTAAGTCCGAAGTGTATCGGCACCAAACTCAGAAATGATATCATTCGGATTGATTACTTTTCCTCTGGATTTGGACATCTTTTCGTTATCCTCACCAAGAATGAGTCCTTGTGCCGTACGTTTTTTGTAAGGCTCTTGGAATGGTACTTCCCCAATATCATAAAGGAATTGATTCCAGAATCGAGAGTAAATCAGATGTCTTGTGACATGTTCCATTCCACCATTGTACCAATCGACTCGATTCCAGTAGTTTAACAATTCTTCACTTGCAAAACGTTCTTTGTTGTGAGGGTCCATATAGCGTAGGAAATACCAAGATGATCCAGCCCATTGTGGCATCGTGTCCGTTTCTCTTTTTGCTGACTTACCGCATTTTGGACAAGTACAATTGACAAATTCCTCGATGTTTGCTAGCGGAGATTCTCCAGTATCGGTCGGCATGAATTTCTCCACCATTGGAAGTTCCACCGGTAAATCTTCATATGGAACTGGAACGATACCACAGTCATCACAATAGATAATAGGAATCGGTTCTCCCCAATAGCGTTGGCGATTGAATGCCCAATCCTTCATTTTGAATTGTGTGGCAGCTTCGCCGATATTGTGGTCGACTAGGTATTCGATGATTGTATTGATTGCATCCTTGACCTGAAGTCCATTGATAACCGGACTGTTGACTAGGATTCCACCTTCGATATCCGTGTAGGCTTCTTTGGTGATATCCCCGCCTTGAATCACTTCGAGGATATCGAGTCCGAATTTCGTTGCGAACTCATAATCTCTTGTGTCGTGTGCAGGAACGGCCATAATCGCACCGGTACCGTAAGTGATCATGACATAATCAGAGATAAAGATTGGGATGTTTTCACCAGTCAATGGATTGACGGCGTAAAGGCCCTCTAATTTTACTCCGGTTTTATCCTTGGCGAGTTCGATTCGTTCGAATTCGCTCTTCATTTTTGCTTGTTCCTGATATCGATGAACCTCTTTGATATTTTGGATTCGGTTGTGGAAGGTTTCAAGCAATGGGTGCTCGGGAGCGATGACCATGAAGGTCGCTCCATAGATAGTATCCGGTCTCGTTGTGAATACTTTCAAAGATGCATCGGAGTCAGCGACAGGAAAATGAATATAAGCTCCTTTGGACTTGCCGATCCACTTCTCTTGTTCGGTACGGATTCTATTGTTGGATTCAAGTTCATTCAACCCTTCCAAGAGTCTGTCTGCATATTCTGTGATTTTCAAGAACCAAACGGTTTTCTCCATTTGGACAACATTGGAATCACAACGATCGCATTTGCCACCTTGAGATTCCTCGTTGGACAAAATGACCTTGCAACTTGGACAATAATTGACATAAGCAATGTCCTTGTAAGCCAATCTGTGTTCGAACATCTTGAGGAAAATCCATTGGGTCCATTTGTAATACTCCGGATCCGTCGTATCGACGATGCGGCTGAAATCAAACGAAAAACCAGCAGAACGCAATTGTGATTTGAAAGTAGCGATATTGCGGTCAGTAATGATTCTTGGATGGATTTGGGTTTGAATCGCATAGTTCTCTGTTGGTAGACCAAACGCATCAAAGCCAATCGGAAATAAGACGTTTTTTCCTTCCATCCTGCGTTTTCTCGATATTACTTCCATGCTTAAGAACGCACGGATGTGTCCCACATGCATGCCGATGCCCGATGGATACGGATATTCGACCAATGCATAATATTTTTCTTTTTCACTAAAATCTGCGGCTTTGAAATAATCGCCATTATACCAGATTTCTTGCCATTTCTTTTCAATCTTTTCAGCATCAAATGTTGGTATGAATTCGCTCATAAAAATCTCTCCTTCTAATAAAAAAATCGCCCTAAAAAAGGACGACTGTATCGCGGTACCACCTTTGTTCCGGATCAATCCGGCACTCGTATCCTTAACGCGGACAACGGATTTCACTCCCGAGTTGCGTGAAATCTACTCCATAGACTAATTCAGACAATCTCATATACCGGATTTCACCTCGCTCCGGCTCTCTACAATACTTCTTTGTCGTACTATTTCTATTTCTTAGTAGTTACAATCATTATAGCATATCACAGGATAAATTCAACCCCTAAATCAATCCTCAGAATCCGAATCGTCATCTGATTTTTCTTCCTCTTCCGGATAGGGATAACTCTCAATGACATCTTCTTCTTCGGATTCTTGGTGCACCGACTCGACTTTTCTAAGCATCAATTGCATATACAATTCTCGATTCAGTACAAACAACGGTCGATACGCAAAGAATGCTAGAACAAAGAAAATCAATTGGTCAAAGTTCAAAATGTTGAAAAATGTGATTAGCAATACAAGCGGGGTCACCGCATATGTCGCCAGTTTAAAGCGTTTGGAATAAACAATGTCATAGCGGTAGCGATGAAACATCAAACCAGAAATTAAGATGACAACCATAAGCAATGCCAGATTGGCAAATGCATTAGACAAGATTCCAATGACCAAAAACATCGTTCCAAACAGGGCTACTGTTTCATCGAAAGAAATGAAAGAACCATTAGTGATTCCGAATATCGGTTCGCTTATAAAAAGCGTTGAAGCTCGATAAACACTGACGGAATCTCCTTGAAATACCATCGCCACTTCAGACATTTCCGAAATATCATTCACCGATGCATCATCGGCTAGAAAGTATACGCGGATCCCATAGAGGTCAAAGATATTGTTCGGGTCATAATTGGTTCCGTCACAAACCAGTGCACCGTTTGAAACGCGGCATCCAGTCGTGTCTTCAGTCACAACCGAGTTATCATAACCCAAATAATAGACAAACGCTCCAATCGTCATAAAAAGCATCATTATGACAATGTAAAAAAATACGAACCATCCGGATCGTGTCACGTGCTTAACTAAACCTTTTGGATTGAATATACTGTCATGAAGTATCTGGAACATAAAATCACCAAATCATATTATATCATTTTTTTGTTGTTTTTTTCGATTTTTGCAGAAATTTTCCCAAAACATTTGTGATATAATCTTGGTGGTGATTGTATGAATTATTTCACAACAGAAAAACGGTTCAACACCGTCAATGAATTTTATCGTCGGAAATTTGGTGCCAAAGTATATAAAATCACACTGAATGGAGACTTTACCTGTCCCAATAGAGACGGTACTCTCTCCTCTTTAGGATGCATTTATTGTTCGGAATCCGGATCTGGAGACTTCGCCGGAAACAGCGAACATACTTTAGAACGGCAATTCCAGGAAATCAGACAATTGATGGAGCATAAATGGAGCGAAGGTCGATTCATCGCTTATTTTCAAGCGAATACCAATACCTATGGTCCCATAGAAAAATTGAAATCTTTATTTGAAACTGCAATTCTGCTACATCCGGATATCGTCGGTCTATCGATTGCGACTCGACCGGATTGCTTGCCAGATGATGTATTGGACTACCTAGAAGATTTGAATCAAAGAACCTACTTGACTATAGAACTCGGGTTACAGTCAATTCATGAGAAAACCATGGAATTCATCAATAGAGGCCATGATCTCAAAACTTTTGAGGATGCTGTTAAAAAACTGAGAGAGCGGAATATCAATGTTGTCGTGCATATCATCAATTCTCTACCAGGAGAAACCAGAGAAGACATGCTGGCAACAGCCAGATACCTGAATCAACTTGACATTCAAGGTGTCAAGATCCACATGTTGTTCATTCAGAAGAACACACAGCTTGCTCATATATATCAAGAAAATCCATTCCCTTTACTCTCCAGGGACGAGTACGTGGAGGTTGTGGTTCGACAATTGGAATTGTTGAACGATTCGATCATCATCCATCGTTTGACAGGAGATGCGCCAAGAAACGAGTTGATCGAACCCAAATGGAGTTTGAAAAAATTCGTTGTGGCGAATGAGATCGATAAATTGATGAGAGCGGAAAATACCTATCAGGGATCAAGGAGTACACGATGAAAAAAATAGGACATTTTGCCGGACTTGGGTTTGCGACCATATTCGGATTCAGTTTCATGTTTTCTAAAATCGCGCTCGAGACGATTCCTCCTATGGGTTTGATTGCCTATCGTTTTTTGATTGCCTTTTTGGGGTTTGAATTTTTAAGAATCACAAAGGTGATTCGGATTCAAATCACAAAAAAGCAAATCTTGTCGATTCTTCTAGTCGCTTTGTCGCAACCTTTGCTTTATTTCATATTTGAAACCTATGGATTGCAATATCTATCCAGCTCGGAAGCCGGGATGATGATTGCGTTGATTCCTATTGTAGTGACCATTTTATCAACGGTGATTCTTCATGAGAAGCCTAACGGTGCACAAGTGTTGTTTATTTTGCTCTCCGTATCCGGAATTTTCTTGATTCAAATATTGAAACCATCAGATGGTACATCCAATGCTCTAAAAGGTTTTCTATTATTGTTAGGTGCTGTTCTGTCCGCTGCCGCATACAATATCGCATCCAGAAGTGCATCCAAAAAACTGAAACCATTTGAGATTACCTATTTCATGATGCTTTCCGGAGCGGTTGTATTTAATGTGATTTATCTGATTCAACTTGTTCTGAATCATGAAATTGCTTCCTATATTACGAATCTATCAAGCATTCCGATTGTACTTTACATTCTTTATCTTGGAATCATCGCTTCAATCGGAGGATTCTTCTTGGTCAATTTTACTTTGAGCAAGATGCCGGCTCATGTATCAAGCATCTATTCCAATTTATCAACCGTTGTCGCAGTGATTGCTGGTTACTTCTTCTTGGGTGATAATTTGCATTGGTATCATATTGTTGGAGGTATCATGATTATTCTTGGCGTCTACGGAGTCGCTCAAGTCAATATCATTCGAAATCGAAAGAAGGTTGAGATTATATGATCAATATCGTTGAACTTTCACATAAAATTCTATCCCAATGTGAACATTCAAATACTGCTATCGATATGACTGCGGGAAAAGGAAACGATACGCTATTTTTAGCGAGTATCGCAAACACGGTTATCGCATTCGCTATCCAAGAGGCAGCCATTCTTGCGACCAAACAAGCGTTGGAAAAGAATCATATCAGTAATGTAACTGTGATTCAAGAATCGCATGATCTTTTTGATATCTATGTTAACCGAGAGTTTGATTTGGCAATTTACAATCTTGGTTATCTGCCCGGTAGTGACAAAGAGATCAAGACCGATGCCAAGACTGTTTTGCGCTCTTTGGAAAAGGCCTTATCACTTCTTAGTGTCGGTGGCATTATCGTAATCGTAATCTATCTTCATGACCATATAGAAGACCTACTGATCACAGATTATGTATCCCAGCTTGGTCCGGAATTTGATGTATTGAAACTACAAGTCTTGAACAAGAAAGATTCCCCATATTTGATATCTATAACAAGAACAAAAAAATAGGAGCTCATGGCTCCTATTCTTTTTCTGTATAGAGTTCGTAACTTTGCATTTTCAGTATTTTGACATAGAGCGAGAATGGAAAAGTTACTAGTTTTTGATTGTATACCAATATTTTTGCATCCCTTGCTCTTCTTAATTCCTGAAGATTCTCATACGTCTCCAAGATATATTTATTGGTTTCGTCTTCATGGTCGATTTCTTCATATGCCCGATCGATGAAACGAAGTAAAATCCTCTTCTCCTCATGGGGAAGATTTTTTATGATTACTTTTGTAAAAGGTTCTAAATAACTGAAACTGTGAACATTGTAGATCAAATTGCTAATCTTGCGAATTTCAATATGGAATCTGGAACGGATCTTATATACCTGTTTCAAATCCAGTTTGAGATCGCGGATGATGAAAAACGATGCAACTGCAATCAGTAGCAATAACACTACCAGCAATAATCCAACTTCCAAAAAAACCCCTGCTAGAGAAACTAAAACCATTTAGATCACTTCCTTGTCAAGGTAAGTTTTCAGTATATCCACCATATCAAGACGTTCCCAAGGTAAATCGAGATCGTTTCTACCAAAATGACCATAGGTTGCGGTTTGTTTATAAATAGGACGCAATAAGTCCAAACGATCGATAATCGCTTTCGGACGTAAGTCGAAGTGTTTATCGATAAGTTTCACTATATCTGCCTCTGCTATGTTATTTGTCCCAAATGCATCGACTCCAATGCTTGTCGGTTTTGCCAAACCGATTGCATAGGATACTTGAATTTCGATTTCGTCCGCTAAACCCGCTGCGACAATGTTTTTTGCGATATAGCGCAACATATAGGCTGCAGAACGGTCAACTTTGCTCGGGTCTTTTCCCGAGAAGGCTCCCCCACCGTGATGTGCTCTTCCACCATAGGTATCGACGATGATTTTTCTTCCGGTTAATCCGGAATCTCCTGCTGGACCACCTTTGACAAATCTACCAGTAGGATTGATTTGAATTTTCGTATCTTTATCCATGGACTCTCTTGGAATCACATAATTGATCACTTGCTGAATCAAATCTTCGCGTATTTTTTCCTGAGTCACTTCGGGATGATGTTGCGTGGAAATCAAAATATCGTCAAAGCGTTTGAACGACCCATCTTCGTTGAATTCAGCGGTCACTTGTGTCTTTCCATCCGGACGTAAATATCCTAAAATACCAGATTTTCGAACAAATGCCAAACGTCTCGCTAATTTATTTGCATAGTAATGAGTTATCGGCATATATGCATCCGTCGTGTTGACAGCATATCCGAACATCATACCTTGGTCACCTGCACCTTGTTCATGTGTGCCGACTTCGTCAACACCTATGGCGATATCAGGTGATTGTTCGTTGATGGAAACCAAAATAGACAGGTTTTCAGCATCAAACCCATATTTTCCTCGGTCATAGCCGATCTCGGCTACGGTCTCCCGGACTATTTTCTGAATGTCCACATAAGTTGTGGTAGTAATTTCTCCTGCGACCAAAACCAAACCGGTAGATACCAGAGTTTCACACGCCACTCTGGCATGCGGATCATCCGTCAGGATTGCGTCTAGGATAGAATCGGATACCTGATCACAGATTTTATCTGGATGACCTTCGGTAACGGATTCTGAAGTAAAGAATCTATACATTTTTTATACCTCTTGTTAAATCAGTCGATAATAAATAGCTTCAAAATCATCGCTATATTTGATGAAACGATCCACAATTTGGGGATCGAAATATGGATACAGCTCCAATTGGATGAGATCGATTGCTCGTTGATGTTTGAGTTCTCTCTTATAGTTTCTCGGTTGTCTTAGAATCTCATAGAGTTCACATAGCAAAATGACTTGTGATTCTCGGTTGTTTTGGATGCTGTTCATTTCTTTGATAAAGTCTTTGGTTACTGTTTTTTCAAAATGGGCACGAACGATATCTTCGCCCTTTTTCTCTAATTGCAATCGTTTGATGATGACAGAACCGATGATCGTTTTCTCTCTAATTCTGGAGAAATCTTTTTCATCCAATTGTTCCTTGTCATCATAGTCTTCTAAGGTTAGTAAATCTTTCTTATCGATATGGATTGTGGAAAAATCAAATAATTCCTGGCATAGTTTTGAAGAATACCCTAAGAAGTTTCCAAGTTTGGCAGCCATTTCAGCGACTCTTCTAGAACTGTTCTCTTGGTTCTTCTCGACGACTTCATCGCCACGCTCTTTGTACACGCCAATGACATCGAAAACGTCGGATACGACGGATTTGAAATCTTTCTCCATCGCTCTTCGTTTAATCAACTCTTCTTTTCGCTTGTTGTTCATATCTTCTGATATCTTTGCATTGGAATACAAAGCAATCATGAATACCGCCAAAATCAAAGTTCTCAAGAAGATATCCGTTAGAATCGGACCTTTGATATAACCCCAAAGAATTATGAAATTCGTCGCATATTGATACAGCGGATACAATACGACAAGATGAATCACCGTCATTGCGACAATCGAGACTTTGAAAATGAAAGATAGCATTTTCGAATCCTGATACAAGGCGATTACGACCAAAGCAAAATAGATCAAAGCATATCCGGCTTGAGTGATGGAAAAGAGATCGGAGTCACTTGTAGATACAAGACTAAATTTCAATTTTAAATACACCGCGATTGCCATCAGTAAGATATATCCACCGGAGACATATTCCCCCATTTGTTGCTTCTGCAAGGTTGTCGGTTTTTCACGAATGATTTTTCGGATGGTATGAGATACCAACCAAGCAGTAACTGCGAAACATGCGGTTACAATCAGATTGATACTCTGGTTGACACCTCCTGAACCGATTAAGGTGAAGAGGATGAAGACAATATTGGTGACCCAGGTGATGTTTCGAATGACGAGATTGCGTCGATACAAGACTTGTGTTTCGTCGAGAATATCGACTCCCTCTTCGAAACTGAATTTATTGATGAAGAAGAAACGGATGCGTTGGAAGAATTTAGTAAT
The DNA here is from genome assembly GCA_016935815.1 of Bacilli bacterium. Classification (GTDB taxonomy): domain Bacteria; phylum Bacillota_I; class Bacilli_A; order Izemoplasmatales; family Hujiaoplasmataceae; genus 4572-104. Next base: position 9,091 of record JAFGQH010000070.1, read on the forward strand.
GCTGTTTTTTCCTTCCACTTCTCTTTGCTTGGCATTGATAGCCACTTTGTTTTCATCGAAGTTTTTCTTGAATGAAGAGATTCGGAAGAAATCGATCAATTTATCGATAAAACTCTTTTTCTTGGGAGCTTGCTTCACAGAAACGGTTTCAAAGTAATCGTTGATTTTCTTATTCTGTTCTTCTTTTTCTTGCTTTTTCTTCGTTGCTGGATCGTTCTTGCGAAAGAATTCGTCCAACATTTTCTCACGATTGTCCAAACAATTGCCCCCCTTTCCTTCCGAATTGTTAATGGAACTTTAGAATAATTTTGGTTCTTCGACTACAGTCGGATCTTTTTGAGCTTCCAGCTCATTCTCAATCTGCGCAACACGAGTCGATGCGGCTGCGGCGATTGCCCCTACGATATCGTCCAAGAAAGTATGGCAAGCAGGTTTATCTCCTTTACCATCTTCATTGAGTCTTGCGACGACTCCAGGTTTGTTGACATCGATATCACCAAAGTTGGTTTTACCGATTGTTCCATACATACCAGATAATTCAAGACCGAACAATTCATCGATTCCAAACATACCCAAATCGGAAGCTAGAATTTCTTGAATCGGTCCTTGAAATGCTTTTTGTTCTGTCAAACGGTCGATTTCAGCACCTAATTGGAGAATATGAAATACATCTCGTAAGGATAGGATCTTTTCCACGGAATCCTTACAGTCCTGATAGGAAATCTCAGGGTTCCATTTGGATTGCTGTAAAAATGCGATTTGTGCAATTTCATCCAATTCGACTCCGCGTTGTTTTAGCTTCTCAATATTCATTTGTAACATTTCAGTTCTTGAAAAAAGGTTTTTGTCTCGGTTCATAAAATCACTCCTTTTTATATTTATAAAATATAAAATTCACCTAACATATTATTATACCATATATTTGTGTGGATTTTATAAGGATTTGTTATTATTCAGCGATTTTTCCCAAAGCCAGAAGGTCGCGTCCGCTTCCATTCATAAAGTCTTTGATGGCCATCCTTTGCTTTCCTTGAAGTTGAAGATCCTCTAGCATTACGATCCCATTTTTGGTTTGGATTCCTACTTCCCGTTTATTGGAAATTACAATTTCACCGATTGTATCTGAAAGAGACTCTGTGCGGTATGTTACACGATACAATTTGATTTTATGATTATCGATGATGAAATATGTCAATGGCCAAGGATAAAATCCTCGGACATGATCAAAGATTTGTTTTGCTGATTGATCAAAGTGGATCTTTTCCTCTTCCGGTTTGATATTATATGCAAATGTGATTTTGCTTTCATCTTGCGGTTTCGGTTGAATATGGTCCAATCGATTGATTACATCCAGTAACAAATCTCTCCCTATGATACTTAATTTCCGCTCGATAGTACCAACGTTATCTGTCTCTTCGATTGGGATGCTGGCTTGATCCAAGACATCTCCAGAATCCATTTTCATTGCCATATACATAATCGATACTCCTGTTACATCATCTCCATATTGGATCGAACGATGCATCGGTGATCCTCCTCTATATTTTGGCAATAACGAGGCGTGGACGTTGATTGCTGGGCGTTTTGCAGAAAATAGAACCTTTTCCGGAATCATCTGTCCATATGCCGCAACGATGATCAAATCGAAATCTAGTGACAGAATGGAATCATAATCCTGCTTTATACTGATTGGTTGGAACACAGGGATTCCCAATTCGATGGCTTTCGTTTTAACTGGGGTTGGTGTAATGACACGTTTTCTACCAACTGGTTTGTCCGGTTGAGTTACGACCAATAGAACCTGATGTTGTTTGGCTAATCCTTCTAAAATCGGTACAGCGAAATTCATGCTGCCCATAAAACATATTTTCATACTATCACCTATCCTACATTGGGAAAACGATCGATATGGATGAGATTGTCTTGCATCTGATATTGATCCATCATTTGTCCCAATATTGTATCTATTTGTTCGTTTTCACGATATTTGATCATGATTTCGCATAAATAACGATTGTTGATTCGTCTGACGACTGGAATCGCCGGACCAAGTACGATTGTCCCTTTGTCGAAATTCCGTTTTAAAAATTTGACAATTTCGATTCCGTTATAGAAGACATCACGGATATTCGGACCCATTACTTTGAGTTCCACCATGAAGTAAAACGGAGCGTATTTCGCCAATCTTCTGATGTTCATTTCGTGATGGTAGAATCCCAAATAATCGCTTTCACAGGCAAATCGGATTGCATAGTGCTCTGGATTGAATGCTTGGATCACAACTTTGCCTTCGGTGTCTCTTCTACCGGCTCTTCCGGATACTTGCATGATCAATTGAAAGGTCTTTTCTGATGCTCGGAAGTCGGATACATAGAGATTGGCATCTGCCTGAATGATACCGACTAGTGTGACATTGGGAAAATCAAGCCCCTTAGCAATCATTTGAGTTCCTAGCAAGATATCACCGGTCGTTTCAAATTCATGCAAGAGTCTTTCATGTGCATTCTTCGTTCTGGTCGTATCATTATCCATTCGGATAATATTTGCAGTTGGAAATAATTGAGCCAATTCGGTTTCGACTCGTTGGGTTCCGCTTCCCATGTAACGCAAAGCATCGGAACCGCATTTTGTACAGGTTTTAGGCATCGGCTCATCGTGATTGCAATAATGACATTTCAACGAATGAGAATGTTCATGGTAAGTTAAAGATACATCGCAATTCGGACACATGAACACATGTCCACAATTTCGACAGATGATAAAATTGGAATAGCCCCTTCGATTCAACAACAAGATGACTTGTTCTTTTCGGTCTAATCTGGATTGAATTTCAGTTTGAAGGCTTTTTGAGAAACTGGAGGAATTTCCTTGTATGAATTCCTGTTTCATATCGACGACTTCAACTTGTGGGAGTTTCGCATTCAAAGCCCTTTTATCTAAGGTTAAGAGTTCAAAATACCCTCGGATATATCTTGCATAACTTTCAATATTCGGAGTAGCTGATCCTAAAATCAGCACAGCTTTCTCACTTGCAGATCGTCTCATCAAAACATCAATTGCATAATAATTAGGAGTCGTGTCTTGTTTATAAGAGGATTCATGGCATTCGTCTACGATGATCAAACCAAGATCTTCAACTGGTGCAAAGCAAGCACTTCTCGCCCCAACAACTATCGTCGCTTCTTTGCGCACGATTCTACGCCATTCATCATATTTCTCCATCGCGGATAATCCCGAATGTAACACCGCAACTTGTTCTTTGAACTCCGCTTTTAAACGACTCATCATCATCGGAGTCAGTGATATTTCAGGAACTAAGAAGAGCACGGATTGATTCCTCTTTACAACCTCTTGGATCGATTTAATGTAAATCTCGGTTTTGCCAGAGCCTGTAATACCATGTAATAAAAACGTTTTTTCTGTACCAAAACTGGCTTTGATTTTTTGGAAAGCAATCTCTTGGTCTTCATTCAAAATGATGGATTTCGATTTTGGCTCATTCAGCGGTTTGATCTCACGATAGGTTTCTTTGTAGAACGTATTCAAGTATCCGTTCTTTTCCATCGTGTTGATCACAGAGGAAGTGATATTCAGAACCTCCAACAGCATTTTTAGTTTGGCTTGTTTGTTCTTTTGAGTGGAAAGATAAGCGAATACGCTATGTTGTTTTGGCGTCAAACCTTCGTTTGTTTTTCTCGTCAATTTGACATATTTAAATGCCAAAGACCGGTTCTTTGGCTTAATATCATATATCTGTTTTAAATTCTGCTTGCGAATTTGTTGCTTAATGATTGGATACAATTCCGGATCGATTGAATCCAACATCAACTCTTCCGAATACTCGAAAACTTTTTGCAGTTCTTGCGGTAATTCCTCGAAATGAATCGCTTCAATCTTTGGTTTGTATACCACTTTGAGAGCTGCGGGTAACATGGTCTGAAATATTTGGATCAATAAAGAACTGGATTGCACTTGCATCTCTTTGGCAAGTTCAATCAACTCCAAAGTTAAATATGGTTCGACATCAATGATTCTATCAATGTTTTTCAAGGTATTCTGGTATTCGCTATTTTCTGCAATTTCCAGGCAAAATCCCATAACAGAACGATTCCCAAATGGTACAATCACTCTCGCTCCTATTTCCAGAATACCGATGAATTGAGGAGGAATATTATAGTCATAAGTCTTATCAACATTTTTCGATTTGATATCAACAAGTATTTTAGCAATCATAATCGTTCCCTCCTTTGAAAACATTATAACATGATTGAAAACGGTTATAAATACCAATTAACGTTTTAATTGGGTGAAACAATTGCATAACAAGGTAAGATACGATATAATGTAGTAGTAAAAAAATGTACAATTTTTTTGAAAGGATCAACTATGGAGAATTTCGACGTAAAAGCCAAGGAAATTCTAATTTTTGCTTTAGGCGGCTTGGGCGAAGTCGGGAAGAACATGTATTGTGTCCAATATCAAGATGAACTACTCATCATCGATTCCGGATTACTGTTTCCGGATGAGTATTTGATGGGAATTGATTATGTCTTGCCAGATTATCAATATCTGATAGAAAATCAAGACAAAATCAAAGCATTGATCATCAGTCACGGACACGAAGACCACATCGGTGGAATTCCATTTTTAGTGAAACAAGTTCAAATCCCAGTCATCTATGCTTCGGGGCTAAGTCTTGGCTTAATAAAAAACAAATTAGAAGAAAAAACAACATTCCCAGTCAACCTGCAAGAATATCATGAAGACGATATCATTTCATTTGGGAAAACCAACGTCTCCTTCTTTCGAACCAACCATTCCATTCCAGATAGCTACGGAATCAAGATTTCTACTCCTGTCGGAAATGTGGTTCACACAGGCGACTTCAAATTCGATTTCTCGCCGACTGGAAGTGATTCCAATTATCATAAAATGGCAAGAATCGGTGAGGAAGGCGTCATTTGTCTGTTATCCGACTCTACCAATTCAGAGTTGGAAGGATTCACAACATCCGAAAAGGTGGTCGCTGAAACAATAAAAGACATGTTCAAATCGATTGAAGGCAGGATTATCATATCCACTTTCGCATCCAACATACATCGTATACAACAGATTGTTGAAGCTTCGATCATGACCGGTCGACGAATTGCCGTATTTGGAAGAAGTATGATTAAGAATATCGATGTCGGTTACAAGTTGGGATATATCAAAGCGCCAAAAGGCACTTTCATCTATACCAGAAACAATACTCAAATAGGTAATGAGAAGTTAACGATTTTGTGCACCGGATCTCAAGGAGAACCATTAGCAGCGCTCACCAGAATCGCCGGCGGGGTTCACAAACAAATTTCTCTGATTCCAGGAGACACGGTCATCTTGTCTTCTTCTCCGATTCCCGGTAACTTACAATCGGTAAATCGAACCATCAACATGCTGTACAAGCGTGGTGCAAAAGTCATCACTCAATCACCTTTTGCCGATGTGCATGCATCCGGTCACGGTGGTCAAGGTGAACTAAAATTGATGTTAAAACTAATGAAACCGGTATATTTCATGCCAATTCATGGCGAGTATCGCATGTTGAAGACACATGCCGGGCTTGGTATAGACGCCGGAGTAAAACCGGAAAACACCTTCATAATGGAAAACGGAGATGTCCTTGCCATAAACAAAGACAAAGCCTATATCAAAGGTCATGTTCAAACTTCGGATATCTATGTAGATAGCGAATCGATTGGCGAAGTTGGATCCCTTGTCATCAAGGATAGACGAGAATTATCAGATGATGGTTTGCTATCGGTCATTCTGACAATCGATGAAGAACACCATGAGATTTCTTGTACTCCGAATATTGTTTCCAAAGGATTCATCTATATCAAAAATCATACAAAAATGATTGAAGAGATGGAAGAATTGGTTATCAATGTCAGCGAGAAATTTCTATCAGAAGACAAGAAATTAAATATCAACGGGTTAAAAAATGATATTACAAGAGCCTTGAGAAACTATGTCATGAAACAAACGAAACGAAGTCCGATGATCATGCCTGTAATCATGGTATTATAAAACAAAAAAGGTGGATTTATCCACCTTATTTTTGTATGTCGACTTGTAACTGATTATTGCAAACGGCACGAAAATATTCATATACCTGCTTGGTCACCGTTGCATCTTCCATTGCATCGTGTTTCTGACTGGTCAGATCGACATCCGCATAGATGTTATAAGCATTGAAGAGACCCATGTCATTTTTCAAGCCAAAGTAGGTTTTGTGTAGATTCAACAAGTTGATGAATTGCATTGTCTTCGTGAAATTGCGAAGTTTATGAAGTTTATTCATCTTGTTGAGTTCCAATTGATCGTTCTTTCCCCACACATATACTGCCGGGGCGTAGTTTCGATTGATATAATTGAGTCGATTGTAAAACTCTCGATATTGGATTCCTTGATCCACTTCTTCTTGTTCAATTTGAAGGAATTTCATCGTTCTCTTAGATATTTGTGGAAACAAGGTTGGTTTAATATAAGATTGATACGACTCGATTTCATTTCCATATTGATCGGTAAGAACATATCCAACCTGTATGATTTCAGAAATGAAATCCTCATAATTCGTATACGGTGGCATGCTCATCTCAAAATCGATGAAGAGACGGTTTTTCGGTTCGTTAACAATGTGTTGAATCCCAGACTTGATGATGGAGATATCAAAATATACAATTGGACTATTTCCTCTTGGTTTCAACACTTTTTCGATGTTGATCACATTGTGTACAAGATATCCTCGGTGGATTCTAGGTTTGATATTGATTTGTAAAAATACATACATACCTGGCGTAAAGTACATCATGAAATTGCGGAACATGCCTTTGCTCATATAGAAGAAACGGACTCTTCGTTTCTCTTTGATGGCAATGATCCTTTTATCTTCCAGGACACCATGTAGTATGCCATTGACTTGATTGTCCATAGTATCACCTTACAGTATTATATCACAGATTATTTTGGATTGATATCCTTGAGTGCAAGAAAAATATTATCGATTGCTTCGTTGGAAATCCTTAAACTACGCAATTCCTCTCTCGAGGCTGCTTTGATGTTCTCAAGGTTCTTATATTTCTTGAGAAGTTTATCCTTGGTCGCTTTTCCCACTTTAGGAATCGTATCTAGAATGGATGCATAGATGGATTTGCCGGAAACACTTCGGTGAAATTGGATGGCAAATCGATGCACTTCCTCTTGAATTTTATAAAGCAACGAAAAGACATTGCTGTGTTTATCCAGAGGAAGATCTCTTTCATCCCAAGTAACGATCGCATCGGTTCTATGCCGATCGTCTTTTTTTAGACCGATGATAGGAATGTCAAGATTCAAACTTGAAAGCACTTCTTTCCCAGCTCTTAATTGGTGGATTCCACCATCTACGATGATTAGATCAGGACGATCCAATTCTTCCATTAAAACATTTTGATAGCGACGGTAGAGAACCTCTTGCATCATGTGATAGTCGTCACCAGTCTCCACGGTTTTGATTTTATATTTGCGGTATTGGTTCTTGCTTGGCAATCCATTTTCAAAGACTACCATAGCGCTGACTCTGTCTTGCCCGGCGGTATTGGAATTGTCAAATGCATCGATACGTTTGATTGTTGACAACCCCAAAAGAGCTTCTAATTCAGACAACGCTGCTATCGTCTTATTTTCTCGATTCAGATAGCTTCTTAGATTGACTTCCATATGTTCATTGGCATTTTTCCATGCCATTTCCATCAATTTCGTCTTCTTCCCTCTTTGAGGAATCGTAATGATGTCTCCCAGTACATCCGGATAGACTTCGAAATCGTATCCTTTGGGAAGCAGAATCTCATCTGGAACCAAATTCTTTTCATAATGCTCTGCCAAATACGTCAATAGTACTTCTTCTGGAGTTAGGAAATATGGCATGATCTTAGAATTGGAGAACAACAATCTTCCTTGTCTCATAAACAATATATTGACACAGATATAGTTATCATAGGTAACGAAATTGACAATATCACGATTGAGATTGTCTTGGAGGATGACTTGTTGCTGCTCAGTTGTCCGTTCAATCGCATGAATCAAGGTTTTATATTCCAATGCTTTTTCGAATTCCAATCGTTCGGAATGATATTCCATCTTGGCTTGATAGCGATCGATATATTCCTTTGTGTTACCGGAAAGGAATCGTTTCACTTCCTTTGCCATTTTTTTATATACTTCTAAATCAACTTCGTACTCACAAGGACCAAGGCATTGATGGATGTAATAGTACAAACAAGTTTTCTTTGGAAGTTTTGGACATTTTCGGAATGGGAATATCGTATCCAATACCTTCAATGTCTGATTGGCGGATGTGGCATCCGGAAATGGTCCAAAACAGTTTTTCCTGTTTTTGGATACATTGCGGGTAATTCTTAATTTCGGATAGGTTTCTTTTGTGATTTCGATATATGGATAGGAATTGTCACCAGTCAGTTGGATATTGTATTTAGGAATATGTTTCTTGATCTGTGTGATCTCCAATAAGAAGGCTTCCTTCTCAGAATTGGTGATGATATAACGAAAATCCTCAATTTCTTTGACGAGTCTTGTGGTCTTCTCATCATGCACACCGACAAAATAGGAACCTACGCGTCGTTTGAGGTTCTTGGCTTTTCCAACATATATGATTTTCCCTGCTCTGTTCAGCATTTGATACGCTCCGGGTTTCTCCGGTAGCGTTTTGAGTTTTGTTTTGATGGTTTCGTTCATTCTAGTTCAATTATAACACAGCTTTCTCACTTGCTAGCAACAAAAAAACTTCAGAAATCTGAAGTTTTATTTGATCGATTTGATTAGGTCTTCGATTCGTTGTCCTTTTGCATAAGACTTATCGTACTGGAACACGAGTTCTGGGACCTTTCGCATTTTGACGCGATGTGCGATTTGATTCTTGATGAATCCGTTGGCACGTTTCAATGCTTCTTGTGAATGTGCAACTGTTTTTTCATCTCCGAATACGGTAAAGTAGACATACATGAAAGACAGTTCGTTTGTGATCTTGACATCAGTGATGGTCAGAAAACCCAAGTCTTCTTTCACATCGTCTCTCAAGATTTCTGTAAGGACGCGTTGCACCGTGGTTTCCAGGTGCTTGACATTTGCCATGATTACACCTCTTTCATTGTGGATACTTCGATGATGTCTCCTATCTTGATATCATTGTAGTTATCCAAGGTGATTCCACATTCAAATCCGGTTCTCACTTCTTTGACGTCATCTTTAAAACGCTTCAAAGAACCAAGTTTTCCTTCATAGACGATTGCACCGTTTCGAGTCAGTTTCGCCAAGGAATCACGTTGGATGACACCGTTGGTGACCATGCATCCTGCGATGGTTCCGACTTTACTGACATGATAGGTTTCTCTAACTTCCATCTCTCCGATGACTTTTTCTTCGAAGACGGGATCAAGCAACCCCTTCATTGCGGCTTCAATATCGTTCAATGCTTCATAAATGATTCGATAAGATCTGATTTCGATGCCTTTCTCACTTGCTAAATCACGAACGGTAGCTTGAGCGGTTACTCCAAAACCGATAATGATTGCTTGAGATGCTTCTGCCAACAATACGTCTGTATCTGTGACAGCGCCGACACCGGTTCTTACGATATCAATGTTCGCACCTTCGACATCGATTTTAGCAATCGAGCCTTTAAATGCTTCAATGGATCCTTGGACATCCGCTTTGATGATCAAGCGAAGTTCCTTTTCATTTCCTTCTTGTTTGCTGAAGAATTCTTCTAGAGTAATGGTTTGTTTTTCATGATGTTGTTCATCAAATTCTCTGTTTTTACGCTTCTCAGCCAAATCTTTGACGACTCTTTCCTCATCAAATACTTTGAATGCGTCCCCGGCTTGTGGTACATCGGATAAACCGATGATTTCAACTGCGGATCCAGGAACAGCTTCTTTTATAACATTTCCGAGATCATCCGTCATACGACGGATTTTTCCATAAGTGGAACCGACGACGAACGAGTCTTGGTCTCTCAAAGTACCATTGTTGATCAAAATCGTTGCGACTGGTCCTCTTCCTTTATCCAACTTCGCTTCGATGACGGTACCCTCTGCACTACGTTTTGGATTGGCTTTTAGTTCGGACATTTCGGCTACTAATTGGATGGTGTCAAGAAGTTCGGTAATTCCGGTTCCCTTAAGTGCAGAGATATTACAGAACGGAATGTCACCGCCCCAATCATCCGGAAGTAAACCAAGATCTGCTAATTCTTGTTTGACTCGGTCCGGATTGGCTCCGACCTTGTCAATTTTGTTAACAGCGACAATGATTCCTGTCTTGGACGCTCTTGCGTGGTCGATTGCTTCTCTTGTTTGTGGCATGACACCATCATCTGCGGCAACAACCAGCACGACGATGTCGGTGATTCTAGCTCCGCGTGCACGCATTTCTGTAAATGCGGCATGCCCTGGAGTATCGATGAAAGTAATTGCTTTACCATTGCGCTCTACCTGATAAGCACCGATATGTTGTGTGATGCCTCCGGCTTCGGAAGCGACAACTCTTGAGTTTCTAATGTTGTCCAAAAGCGTCGTTTTACCATGGTCAACATGACCCATAATGGTAACTACGGCTGGCCGTTCGACGAGATCTTTTGGATCGTCTAATTCTTCGATTTCTTCGAAACGGGATAAGTCAGTTATGACTTCATCCTGAATTTCCAAGCCAAATTCCATCGCGAGAAGTTCTGCGTTTTCTCTGTCGATTGCTTGGGTTTGTGATGCCATGATTCTCATGAACATCAGTTTTTTGATAATTTCAGAGACTGGTCTCGACATTTCCTTCGCCAAATCCGCTACCGTCATACCGTTACGGAATGTAACGATTTTCTTGATCGGTTGTTTTTTTACATCCGGTCTTGGTTTCTTTCCTGGATTTGTGTTGTGATTTGTCTTTGGTTTTCTAGTCACTTTGTTAGATACATATTTTGCCATCTAACCACCTCTTTCTATTGCTCTAATTCACGTATCATCATCGTCGCAAAGCTCTTGTCTGTGACTGCGATAACTTTGCGATTCAGGGTTCCTATTGCTTGGTTTAGTTCATCGGTTGTGAAATCATGATTTAATTTCACTTGATAGAACTCGGATTTATCCGTAATTCGTTTGGTTGTATTCTGCAATGCATCACTTGCTAGAAAAACAAGATGTGCACGCTTGTGTTTGATTTGTTCCAAAGCCATGCTTTCTCCACTCACGAGTTTGTTCGCTCGCTTGCAAAGACCGAGGTTCTGTAAAATCTTGGTTTTATTCATTCGTAAGTTCTTCCAATAATTCATGGAAGACTTCATCCGGAATTTCAGTTTCCAAATGACGTCCCAATGCATTTGTTTTTTTTGCTTTTTCAATCACAGCGACTGACTTAGTCACATAGGCTCCTCTGCCGTTGGCTTTCCCAGAGCGATCGAAGATAACGTTCCCTTCAGGTGTCTTGACAACTCGAAACAAGGAGCGTTTCTCGACTCGTTCGTTGGTAACGACACATTTCCTCATCGGTATCTTCTTTTGTTTCATCATACTTCCTCGTCTTCGTCTATATCGGCTTCAAGATTTTCGTTTTCCGATTTGATATCGATTTTCCATCCGCAAGATTGAACTGCTAGTCTGGCGTTTTGACCTTTTTTACCAATAGCAAGCGATAATTGGTCTTCGGCAACGATGACCAAAGCGGATTTGTTCATCTCATCGATTTGTACGGAGAGGGTTTTTGCAGGTTGTAAACTGTTGGAAACCAATTCCTTAGGATCATCACTGTATTTATAGATATCCATTTTCTCACCACCAAGGTTATTGATGACATCATGGATTCTAGAGCCATTCTTTCCAAGACAAGCTCCCACTGGATCCACTTCTGAATTGTTACTAGATACACAAACCTTGCAACGATCGCCAGGATCTCTAGCCAAACCGCGGATTTCTATGACTCCAGTTTGGAGTTCCGGAATCGCGATTTCCATCAAGCGTTTGACCAGATTACGGTCGGTTCTGGATACATAGACTTTCGGTCCTTTTGTGGTCTCTTCCACCTTCGTTATATATACGCGGATCTGGTTGTTCAGGAAAACGTCTTCTGGCAACAGGTCTTTTGCTGGAATTGATGTTTCGGTATCGTGGCCAAGATCTAGGGTCACGAAATCGTCATTGATACGTACGACTTCTGCTATCACCATTTCTCCGGTTTTTTCTGAGAAGATCTCGAAGTTGCGTTCGCGTTCCAATTGCTTAAGTCCTTGCGTCAAAATCTGTTTTGCGCTGGATGCTGCCAAACGGCCGAAGTTCTTCGGCGTGATTTTTTGTTCGATGATGTCGCCTATTCTTGCGGTTTTTTTCAATTCTTTCGCATCTTCCAAAGAGATTTGAGAGCCTTCCTCCGCTTCCGGATTCACTTCATCGACTACCAGTGATTTCGCAACCAAGAGAATTTCTGCTTTTTCTTCGTTGAATTCGACTTCCACATTGGTCTTTCCATTGTAGGCTTTCTTATAAGCATTGATCAAACCGCGTCCGAAGATTTCAAGAATCTTTTCTTTTGAGATATTGCGTTCTTCTGCCAACACTTCCAATGCTTTGAAAAAATCTTTACTAATCATTTTCGTCTCCTAAAATTTGATTGCTAATCGAATCAGATTAACATCTTCATAATGTATGGTGTGAGTTTTGTTTTTGATTCTTAAGGTAAGGTCATTGCCATCGAATAATTCCAATGTACCTTCCATTTTTTGTTCATAGGTTTCGATGTGGACAAATCGTCCGACTGCTCTAGAAATAGAAGTTGCATCTCGAAGTTCTTTTTCCGCCCCCGGACTAGACACTTCCAAAAAGTATTCTCCCGGGATCGGGTCAAGTTCGTCGATATACGGGTTGAGTTCGTTTGTCACTAGAACACAATCATCCAATGTGATATCGTGATCGGAATCGATATATACAGTCAGGATACTTCCGGTTTTTTTCGGTTTGTATTCCAAGTCATAGAGAGTATATCCGAGGTTCTCCAAGAATGGTCCCAGTTTTTCTTTCACGTTTTTTAAATCCATTTTTTTACTCCTTGGCATTAAAAAGAGAGGGGATGACCCTCTCACTCTACTTTATGTCATAACTATTATAGCATAAGCAAATGGCAAAAACAAGGGGAATCTACTCCTTTTTATTGGTCTTGACATTGATGACGATATCTTGATATTGCTCGTTGCGTTTAAACCATGCGATGGCATATGGACATTTCGCAATGATCTTGAGATTTTTCTCTTTGATATAGTTGTATGCCAGTAGCATCAACTCGGATGCAACTCCTTGTCCTCGCAAACTTGCATCGACATATACATGGTCGACATTCACTCTATTTGCATCTCTTGATGGGAATGTGACTTCTGCTAATAATAAGTGATCTGCTTGTTCTGCGTAGATACGATTTGCTTCATAGATATATTCCATCATTATTTCCTCCTAGATGATTCATACATAAGTATTCCACCTGCAATCGCTACGTTAAGCGATTCGGTTGATTGCATTTGAATGGTGATATTGGTATTGACCAGAGACTTCAGTTCAGCTCTCATTCCGCTGCCTTCGTTTCCTAAAATGATTGCGACTTTTTTTGGAAACAGGACAACGTCTCTAAGAAATGTCCCATTGTTCACATCAGTACCGTAATAATGATAACCCGGATGGGTTTTAATGAATTCGACTAGATATCCTTCCATAAGGTCGACATGGAACAATGTACCTTGTGTACTACGAATGACTTTCTCATTATAGAAATCCACGGAATTCTCCGCAAGAATCGTATGAAATCCGAAAGCGGCCGCTGTGCGGATCAACGTTCCCATATTACCTGGATCCTGAATATGATCCAGCATCAAAACGGAATTGGATAACGGTTTTGATTGCGGTTTTTGACAAACGGCTATGATTCCGTTCTCTTCTCCAAGTTCCGAGAGTTTCTTCATGACGGGTTTTGTTACCATCCAGGTTTCTACTCCTGGATAGTCCGTTTCTTGCGTAGAGAAAATGCGAATCGCATGACCGGTTCTCACGGCTTCTTCAACAAGATGTTCTCCTTCCACCAAGAAGGTGTTGGTCTCTGTACGATATTTCTTCTGATGTAATTTACATGCATCTTTGATTTTGATGTTGTTTATGGATTCAATCATTTCATCTATCCTCTTCCATATTTGAATTCATTATATCACAAGAAAAAGAGAAGAGCCATGTTTTTGCATATGGCTCTTGTCATTTATTGATAGTTTAGATAGATACTGTAAGATGAATGTGAGTAATACAAGACATTGATCCAAAGATCATAAAATTCATCTATTTGATCTTGGGTGATTGAAGCTGGATCAGTGGTCGCCAAAATATGAGCGTTTGCTAGGAATGTTTCTATATCGGCAAGAAGATTCGCTTCGATTGTCGCCACCTCTTCAAATTCAACATGAACATCGACTTGGAAGAAGTTGACAAATAGGTATGAGTGTAAGAAAGTTTCATAATCGAATGTGGTATCCGACATGATATCATCTACAATTTTAGCCAATTCAATCATTTCTTCATTGGTCGTCAATGCCTCTCGAACCGACAAGAAATTCTCCAGTGCCTGCACTTCATCGAGTGATATTGAGCTGATGAATGAATCAAACTGGGTGAACATGATTTCCAAATCGCTGACATATTGATTAGCAATACTCAAGTATTCGATTTGCATTTCCGCTTTTTCTGTTTCCGTCAGATCCCAAACATTGACATAGTCTTGAACCAGCGCGTTCAAAGCGTCATCCAAAACAATCCATTCCTCGGTCGTAATCGTGCCATATCTCAAATTGATCATCGCCGATATCGCTTGTAGAGTGTCAACTAAACCTTGATCGGTTATCACAGAGAACAAGTCCGAAAGATCAATTTCATTGTACATATTGGTATGCCCTACAATATATGTCACCAAAGTGGATAATCCGGTTGTGTTTTCTCCGGTATCCGTCATCACCATATTTTGGATATCATCAATAAGAATGTTCAAAGCCACTTCGTATAGACCTCTATTCTCGGTATTCGTGAACATTGCCCGTAAAGCATCATACGGTGCCATGAAGGTTTCCATTCCATTCAATTGACGTTCCCAGTACTCAAAGTCTTCGCGTACCAAAGCGTCATAATTTCCAAACGCAACCATGTATTGATTGACATTCAATTTCGCCTGGGTAATGATATCTTCATAAAGGGAATCTGAACCAATCAAAGCATCGATTGCATTGTTGGCTTGGACTGCGTTGTAATAATCCGTCATAATTTGATAATATTCATCAATTTCATCTTGATATCCTGGATATGTGGTGCAGATGGAATTGTATCTGTACACATAGTAATCATATGTGACTTGGTCGATATTGTCTTTGTCCAAAATCATCCAGATTGCATCGTTTAGATCATAGGCGGCCCGATCCGGCCAATCGCGGATCGAATCAAAATAAGAAAATTTGATTTTTTCTGTTAAGTTGTAATTCAGATAAGCTTCGAAATAGGTCGATGCATTCTCTTGTAAGGCTGGATCCAATGCGCTTAGATAAGTTGCCCAGTCCACCTCTGCCTGATCCATTGTCTCAAAATAGGATGTTGCTTCAGCCAAGTAGTAATCATATTCTGTCTGTACTTCGAGATACCAGTCCCGCTGCAGATCACTCAGTCCAACATAGAAATTATTTCCATAACTGAGATAATTGAACAGATAGGTAATCAGTTGGTCTTGTGTTACAAATCCGGATTCCAAAGAACTGAAGATATATACAAATTCCGAATAGTTTTCAAATTCAAATAATTCACGATATTGTGCCGTCAAAACGTTGAAAATTCGATAAGCCTCTTCTTCAGTTTCGGTTTCGAAGATATCTTGAAGATAAACGATATTCTCTT
Organism: Bacilli bacterium; assembly: GCA_016935815.1. GTDB lineage: Bacteria > Bacillota_I > Bacilli_A > Izemoplasmatales > Hujiaoplasmataceae > 4572-104. Next base: position 25,071 of record JAFGQH010000070.1, read on the forward strand.
CGATGTTGTCAGTACCTTCAATGTCAAATGTTTGCGCGACCAAATCGACGAACAATTGATGTTCGTAGTCTCCCGTCGTGGTATATGTTTTATTGTAGGTGGCAATGATGATGATATCCCCTGTGATATTCGAGAAATCTCCTTGCCATTCATCAAATTCGTATGAGTAGACTTCATCGGATGCTCTCGTAGGATCATCCGGAGGTGTCGCAGAAGAACCATATGGTGTTGACACCGCTTCAATCAATGTAACTCCGTCATAGTCGTAAAAAGATACTGTATATTCATTGATCGTTTGCAAGAACGTCGCCGTTACATCCAAAGGTCCAGTGATATTGGAAAAATCAACATCCCAACCATCAAAGGTATAGGAATATTGAACATCACCGACTCGGTCCGGTACATCTGGTGCGGTTGCACCAGATCCATAGGCAATGCTCTGAGAGTCAATCAATGTGCCGTCGTAATTATAAAAATCCACATCGTAATACCGCAAAGACGCATCATAAACGGCGGTTACCGTCAGATTACCAGTAACATTGGTAAAATCCGTATCCCAATGTCCAAATGTATAATCATATTGAGCTGTGCTGGACTTTTCTGTAGGGATAGGCGCAACAGCCGCCTCCCCTTCTAAAACGCTTTGTGTGCTTACTGTGGCGTCTTCACAGACAAAAGTGACTGTGTAGTACACCGGATCCGTCGATTGCTGAAAAGTAGTATTGGTCGTCGTCTGCGTAATCGCTATGGTGGTTGAATTTCCTTGTGTTGTGTTCTCCGCGGTTGTGGTTTGCCCCGTCGTTGTTATCGTTAACTTTTGGTCGCAGCCCACTAATAAAATACCGGTGAACAATACAATCATCATGAGAATAAAACGTCGTTTCATTGTATTTCCCCCTATTTCATTAATCATGTCTTTTCTATTGTATCATAAAACCTTTTTTTATAAAAAAAAGAGGAGCCAATTTATGGCCCCTCATAAATCATTATACTGTTGGTTCAGGTCCTGGTCCCGGTAGGATCGGTCCTAAGTAGTCTCTCAAATTATTGACCAGTGTGACAAGATATACAATCGTTGCATTGTCCGAAGGTGAAATATCGTTCGGATCGATATCTGCGACAATTGCGGATTGAGTCAAAATCTGACCAATCATAGTGATAACTTCAGCGGTCATTGTTGCATTGTCATCATCAAATGTATGACCATTCAACACGTTGATATCATATGTCAACCCAAACAATGGAGTAAGGATATTGACATAATCTAAATCATCGTCTGCAGCTAGGATATTCAAAATATTTGCAATTGCGATGAGTTGTGCCACTTGATCTGCATCTGTTGGTTCCTCAATACCATTTATGGATCCAAGAATCATGATTTGCTGGAACAATACATTGACTTCATCTTCTGTTACTGTCAATAAGAAGTCTCCCAAATATCCAGGAATATCCATCAAATCTGGAATATATGTCAACAAAGCCAAGTAATCCGCTAAATCAAGAACACTCAAACCTGCAACATCTCCATAAGCATTGATCAATGCGGTTGCGAATGCGACAATCGTTGCTTCATCTGTAGAATCCAAAGTGGAGAACATATTAGTCATGAAAGTACCAAGTGCCTGAGTCGCTGCAACTAGCATCTCCGGATCGAGTTGTGGACCATCACCCTTCATAAATAGGAAGGATTCGATCACTGCGTCGATATCGGCGATATAAGTAGCATCATGATATGCATCAAGCTGACCCAAAATCATTACGATCATATCTTCTAACAATGCTTGATTGTCTGTATCCGTCAAGAATGCATACAAGACTTCCGGCATACCTTCTGGCATATCCGTACTATCATACATATCCGGAAGTTGCGGATACAAGTACGTCATGACGAGATTGACAAGATAGGTCGCAATCTCTTCATCTGTGAATCCGAGTCCCTGAATGTTATTGACAAATTCCAATGCATCAGAGAGAGAATGGATATCTTGAAGGCGATATACTTCTTCCGCTACGCCTAATAAGATGAAATACAATTGTTCTCCATCCACAGGATCGATTTCAAAGACTGCACATAATTGTGTGATATAGTCGTCGATTTCTGTTTGTGTCAATGGAATTGGTGATCCAAATTCATCTTCTTCTTGGAACATCCAATTAATCAATTCATTCAACATCTCAGGGTCATAACCCCAAGTTGTAGGAACTGTGAGGATTGCTTCTTGGTTCATAACCAAGTTCGTCAAGAATTCAACGCGTTGTTGAACCGCTAGGATATCATCGAGATAACCTGGATCCAAAGCTGCTGGATCATAAGCGGCAACGGTTGTGATCAAAGCGAAGGTATCGGTGATGAATGTTTCCCATCCATCTTGTAACGCTGTCAAATCAACAGGATGTTCGGTACTGTTCTCTTGATCATAGTACGTTTGCATAATTTGATCGCTGATTGCAATCAAATCAAATGTCGTTAAGTTTGCATGTCCGTCAATCAAACCAGCTACTTCGATTACCAATTGATACATATTGAGTTGACCTGTAGCTGCTTCTTCGATGAAAGCCATCATATCTTCAACATCTGTCAAAGTGAGTGCATCCAAGACATTGGTGATTTCTGTTAATGTCATATCACCCAAGCCAATATAATCATCGAACAATGCTTCGTACAATGCGATTTCAGCAGCTGCATCCATTGGATCAAGATCCATTCTGTCAACATATAATGTAATCGCTAGAGTAACGAATGTTTCAATATCTGTGATTTCTGATGAATCAAGTGTCGCTGCTCTTAACTGCAAGAATGTGGATAGATCTTGAACCAGATCATATACTCTTGCTGGAGTTAAATCGAATTCATCCGGATTGAAGTGTCCATCAGCCATCGTCATATAGGCGATGAAATCAAACAAGACTTCGAAGGAATCATCTGGCATTGTAGTAACCATGTTTTGGATATCATCCAATAACAGATTCAACACCGCTTCGAGTTGAGCCTCATTCGTAGGATCGCTAAAGATATCATAGAGTAAGAAGTCCATAGCGTATTCTTCAGAATAAGTTTCGCCACTCATATCTGGAACTTGTTCAGAAACCAAAGTCATAATGATGCCGACAATCTCTTCTTGTGTATAACCAAGAGTTTCCAAATTGCCAACCCATTCACTCAAGTCCGCAAAGTCGCTGATCTTGAATACGCCAAGAGCGTATTGATAGAAGGATTGCAATGTATAGAATGTTTCTTCTTCGCCCGAGGTGCCAAGAAGTGTTTCATATTTCAGTAATGCAGCTTCGAAAGCAGGTTGGGTAGATACATCCTCGCCTAACATATCGAATGCGCCATACAAGTAATCGGAGTAATATACAGTAACCGGATCATCAATGCCAGTGAATCCGTTTTGGAACCAAGACGGAATCTGCATTGCCATTGCAATCATGGTATAGACATCTTCTACTTGAGCAGCTGTTACAAAGGAAGGATTGTATCCTGATACGGTTCCAACCAAATCCAAGAGGTCTGTCATGAATGTATCGATTGAAGCTTGTGCAGCAATAACAGTCGGACCATCGGCATTGAATTCGGTAGAAATATCAAAGTAGATTGCTGCCAAATACTGCATCGCTGTATTGATATCAAAACTGTCATCTCCAATTAGGATTTCTGCTGCTTGAGCTGCTAAAATACCTAAATCGACTTCCGTCATCAAACTACCTAATTCTAATCCATTGGAAGGTACCAATGCAAGTAAATCAGCAATTTTGGTGGCGTCCATGGAATCAATTAAAGACAAGAATTCTCCTGACGCGAATTGGATATATGTGATATATCTGTCGATGATTGGATCGAACTTCGTCAACAGCGCGTCAACTTCACCAGATGTCTTTCCTTCTTGAAACCACATTTCTTCTGCAATACCAAGTGCGACTGCTTTTAGATTTGCATAATCCGCTGCATCAAAGTTGGAGAAAAATGCGTTCAAAATCGTGTATACATAATCCGTTCCTAAGTCGATGTTTTCCACTGATAACAATGGCATGATCATTTGGTATGGAGAATAGTAATAGAAATCTGGAGTATCCATACTTTGTAGCATTTGAATTTGATTCATGATATCCAGTACATAATCCATCATATCTTGATCCAAAGAAAGGATCACTGCTTCCAAACTGTCATAAATCGAACCAGCCAAAGCTTTGAGTTCTGCTTCTCCAGTCGGATCATTCATATAATTGACAAATGCCTGAGTTTGAGCCAAATTATTTTGGAGATCCTCAAGCCACCAACCATCTTCGACAATCATCCATTCCATACTGGAGATATCGGATGCAATGATGAAATAACCATCTGTAATGACATTTCCGTAGTCATCGTAATCACCATATAACATCAAGCTAACAGCATCCATTACGAAAACACCATATCCATCGTCTACCCAAAGAACATCATATTCATCGGTGTACATCAAGTGATACCAGACATCTCCCCAGTTGATGTATGCATCCAAAACTGGTCCATACAAATCTTGTTCCTCTGTAGAGAGTGCGTCCCATAATGCATCGTGTTCGGCCTGCGCAGCTGCGGCAGCAACTGAATCGTCATTGACATAGGTTTCCCAAAATACATCATCCATCTTGTTTGCCAATTCCCAAAATACTTCATCATCCCATGCTTCTGGCAATTCCGTATAATACAAGTTGCTGTACAAAGCATAGAGTTCAGCTTCATCAATGACTTCGTTCGCATAATCCATACAAATGGTTGCGACACTGGAGTCCAGAGCGGCACAATAATCCGAAATGGCTTGATATTGGTTTGTCAAATCAATTTCTCGAGTTGCGATATCGCTCTCATATTGATCGATTTCGGCTTCCAATCTAGCGATTTCTTCTGTGTAATGGTTAATATCGTTCGTCATACCGTTAAGCGCGAGATTGAACAGGATGTCAATTAATGTATCCTTATCAAATCCCAAAGTATCCAACGATGCATACAATGCTTGCAAGTCGGCAACATCTTCCACTGCCATCATGCCTTGTTGGACTTGTCTTGCTGCAAATAGCATATTGTACAATTCTTCTGATGTAGATGCGTCCATGACACCCATCAGTTCACTAATCTGCTCATCCACATCGTCTGGGTCAAACATCTCTACGACGATTGCTTCCAACAAGGTATCATAATTTTCAGCGGATGCGAAGACCGCTGTAACAATTAGATTTCCGGTTATATTATTGAAAGCTACGTCCCAATGGTCGAACACATAAACATGTTCTGCATCGCTTGGTTTCGTAGGTGTTGTGGTCGGTGCGGTTGCAGCAGAGCCATAATCGACTGTCTGTGTCTTTAAGACAGTACCATCATAGTTCTTGAATGTAACAGTATATTGTTGCAATACCGGTGTGAAAACCGGATTGATCGTCATATTGCTGGTTACATTCGAATAACTTTGATCCCAATGATCAAAGACATAAGTATATTGTGCTGTTGCCACTTTGGTCGGCGTTGTCGTCGGCGTTGCTGCCGTTCCACCTGATAACACGGTTTGCGTGTTTAAAGTGGTTCCGTCCCCATTCAAAAAGACAACGGTATAATACGTCTCTGATGTCGATTGTGATACAGTACTCTGTGTTGTCGTAGTAGTAGTCGTTTGTTGTTGTGTTGTTGTAGTGGTCGCAGTCTCTGTTGTTGTTTTCCCTCCGAAAAGGTCACAACCTGTTAATAAAAATCCTACGACAAGAAACAACAATACAGTGATAAATTTCCGTTTCAAATCGTCACTCCCCTTCTTTAGTCCCTATATATGAATCTTGGACTAATTAATATTTAATTAAGATATAAATATCATACAACAATAGTAATTAAAAATCCATATAGCAAAGGAAAAAGAATGTAAAATGACCATGTGTAACGTAAAAAAAAAGGGTAGTTTGACAAAATCCAGTCAACTACCCATTTGTTGATTCATCCATTCAATCATTTGGCATGAAGCCTAATCCATCATCCAGATTCCTACAGGATAACCCCAATATGAGTAATAAGTTGGGTTTAGTTCCTGTGAATTAACTACTTCGAAATCATTGTTCATATCGAACATATGAATACTGGAATAAGACAAAGTGTAAACATAATTATCGATGATGACTGCACGTTCAATACTATCGAAATATTGGTATGTTCCATCTGTATCTTCAATCATATGAGATAATTTGGCTACGAATTCCAAATCACCAGAATGATAGACTTTGAATAGATACATACTTTGGGAATAGGTCCAATAGTTTTCATAGTATTCATACACGGGAATACCGATATAAGTGAAATCCGCATCTTGAGGTGTGAACGATAAGAACGCTTTATGATCCCACTGGACATTGGTATAAGAGTACTCTCCTTCTACCAAATAAGTTTCCAAGTTTACTGGCGTATCTTCTGTCGTATCATACAACGCTATTTTGACACCAGTGAATCGTGTCCATCCATCCATATCTTCTGCTTGACGACCGATTCCAATCATCAAATTATCAGTAATGATATGTAGATAATCGCTAACGCCTTCCTCATATAATTCACCAAGCACTTCCGGATTCTCAGGGTCCGACAGATCCAGTTTATAAAGTGGATCGGTATTGACAAACGTTACGACATAAGCGATATCTTGATCATAGCGAACAGCATAGATTCGTTCTCCCGGTTTTCCAAGATCGTCAATAGAAGAAACCAAATCCATTTGTTCCGTAGTAGTCGCATCGAGCAAGTATAATGTATTTGTTACCTCAGATCCGTCCATCGTGTATATGAATCCAGTCGTCGCAATTCGGAAGATGCCGTCATATTCATCCATCGAGAATTGATTCAATGGAGACCCATTGACTCTGGCAATTGCTTTGTATACCAAATCTCCATTGACGATTTCAAATCTCAAAACGTGTGTGTAGTAAGAATAGTAGTGAGTTTCTTCATCATAGATCCAACGGTACACAGTTGTATACAAGTTGTTTTCGCTCATGTAAATACGATATGTGCTACCCAAATATGCATTGATGTCGGCAGCTTTGGTATCATTTGTCACATCCATCGAGACCAGCATCAAATAACTGTAAGAACTGCTATCATTCGGCATGAAGTAAATCGAATCAATAGGCATATCAGTCAATTCATCTGATACTGCGGAGTCTCTGAATTGAGGAATGAAATTTTCTTCATCCATTCCATAGGATAGCATATAATTGTTCATGATCAGATACAACTGACTGCCAATCATTCTAGTCTCTGTAATGGAAGCTGAATCGAAATACACCTCACGAACCATATCGATATTTTCAATATCACTGATATCAAAGACTCGTACGGAACTACCATAGGTGTATCGTCCGTAATAACAATACATGTTGGTGCTATCTGCTGTCGTCGTAACCGAGCTTGTAGTGGTTTCGTCATCGTCTGTAGGATCGACTTCATTCACCGTCGTATACACTCCGTCATCGTAATAATAACATACTTTATCATCTTCAAAATAATGATAATCATACGACATTAAAACGACACGGTCTTGATAGACATAAAGTCCATCAAAGTATCCATTTTCGATATCAAATGAGAATTCGATTTCCAAAGTGTCTGCATTGACGATAAAGAATGTCGTTCCGGATGCAATATAGATGTGATATCCATCCGTCAAAATCTTATCTGCTTCTTCCACTCCGTCCACTTGATTGTTGGTTGTTGAATAATCCCGTTGTTCCGTCGAATCTGCTGCGGGTACAGATGAAGCCATGGTTGTCGTGAAGGCAGCAGTACTTTCCAAGACTGAATCTCCAAACATTCCGGAATTATAATAATAGTTTGTGGAATTCAAATTGTCCAACAAGTAATCTTTCAGTTCATCATACGAAGCAAAATGACCTACATTTTCTCCTGTAGGCACATCGCCTGTATTGTTGCAAGCCGCTATTGATACAGCCAATAACCCAAATAAAATCAGGGTTAGCATTTTTTGAACGATTTTCATACTTCTTCCTCCTTCGTTTCATACATATAAACAAATGAGTATTGGGTTTTATTGGAACAATAATGCTATTTTGTCAATTCCAAGAATGTTTCGATGTCTTCTTTGATCAATTCCAAAGAACTGACCCAGAATTCTTTTTGAGTCACATCGATGCCAACCAAAGCAGCAGCGTCTTCTACCATCATCTTACCTGTCGATTGCAAGAGATTGTAATACTCTGGTACAAATGCTTCTTTATCGGTTAGGTATTTCGCATACAATCCTTTGGCGAACAAAAGACCAAATGTGTATGGGAAGTTATAATAACTCAGCCCACCGGAATAATAATGTGGTTTGCATACCCACATGTATGGATGCAAGAAATTAGAATCCAGACCATCACCATAGGTATCTTTTTGAGCTTTTAACATTAATTCTTTGAGTTCGTTCTCATCGAAAACGGTTTGTTTTCTACCTTCGAAGACACTGCGTTCAAAGATAAAGCGTGACATGATATCGACAACAACTTGAGTATAATCTTGAATCGATGATTCGAGTAGGAAAATCCTTTCATCATCATTTTTCGCGTCCTTCAAAGCCGCTTTGTTGACGATGGTCTCGCAGAATGTCGATGCGGTTTCCGCTACTGGCATAGTGTAATTGCTGTTGAGATTGGATTCCTTGAAGATTTGCTCTCCATGAAATGCATGTCCAAGTTCATGAGACATCGTGATCATATCACCGAATGCTCCGGTGAAATTGGTCATCACACGGCTTTCTTTGATCGCATGGATATTTGCGCAGAAAGCTCCACCGACTTTTCCTTTCCTTGGAGTATAGTCGATCCAGCCTTCTTCAAATGCTTTCTTCGCCATATCATATAATTCCGGACTAAAAGTGCTGAAGTTCTTTAATACATATGCATTTGCTTCTTCGATTGTGAAGGTTGTATTTGAAGAACCAACCGGTGCGAACATATCATAGAAAGGCAATCCATTCTTATGACCTAACATGGTCGCTTTTCGTTTTAGATATTGACGGAAGATATCCATATAGTCCAAACAAGCGGATTGCATTGCATCCAATGTCTCTTGCTTCATGCGACTGACAGATAACGCTTGTGCCAAGGCAGATTCATAGCCTCTAGCTTCCGTCAAGATATTGACCTCTCCTTTGATAGAGTTCAAACTGAATGCAATGGATTTTTCAATCTTTTCATAGGCTTTGAGTTCTGCTTCATATGCGTTTTTTCTTACATTTGGATCCGCATCTGTTGCTAGGTTTCTGACTTCTGACAATGTAATCTCTTTGCCATCGTAATCAACTGCCAAAGTCGATGTCAGCAATGCCTGTAAACGACTCCAAGCACGAGATCCGTTTTGAGTCAACTTTGAGACTAGACTTTCTGTCTTGTCATCCAATGTATGGCTCGCGTGCTGAATGGTTTCTTTGATATGAAAATCATGCTCTTTCAAGAAATCATCCGATGCGATATCTTTGTCGATATCTGGATAATCCAATAACCATTTTTGGAATAAGACATCCAATTTACGCAGACGAATCAATTGCATCTGAATGGTATTCATATTTTTCGCTGCTTCCGTATTGGTCGATTCCACCGATGCAGTTAATGATGCATAATGCATCAATTTATCGACGAGCTCTGTTAAGACGACTTCTGATTGCAAGAATCGGATCAATTTCTCCTTCTTATTATCATAATTTTGAAATGCCGTTTCGGTACTGATTGCTTCTTGAACCAAGACATCCAGTTGTTTCAGATCTTCCAAAAAAACAGGATCAGAAAAACCGGAATACAATTTATCCAAGTTCCACTTTCTCATTTTAATTCCTCCCTTAACTTCAAATATTCTTCTTTTTTCAATTGATATGCCAATGATTCTTTCTTGCCAAAACTCACTGTTTGATAGACGGTTTCACCGACATATGTAAAATAGCATTTTTCGATGACTCTTCTTGATTTCTTATTTTCCTTGAAATGATAAACATGAATCAAATCGATGTCCAATTCCAAGAAGGCGTGTTCTAACACGCGTCTTACTGCTTCTGTCATCAAACCCCTTCCCTCATAGGGAGTTGATAACACGTATCCGATTTCGGTCTGCATGTTGCCAAACTCATCCGGTTTTTGATGGAGTCCAACCGATCCGATGACTTTGTTATCAAAGCGATCAACTAGAGCAAGGACATCGCCTTTCTTGATAAATCCTTCGATGATTGTTTTGGACTCTTCTTTGTTCTTGTGAACGGACCACCCGGCATTCGGACCAACCGTCTCTAAACTGCAATACTCGAAGAAGTCGTCAAGATCGCTTAATTTGAACGGTCGGAGAATCAACCGCTCTGTTTCCAATGTTTTCATGTAAAACTCTCTTTCACCGTCAATCCTTTCGATTGAATATCAAGGTGTTCATGTGCGTCCAAAACCACAGAGATAGTCGCATTGACGGCGGCTTCGATTAAAGGATCATAATCAAATGCCGATTCGAACGCTTTTGCCTTTTTGGCAGTCGGTTTGATAATTGGATTTCTCGGTACATAAATCGTACAGCAATCCGAAAATGGTCGATTTGATATCGCGAATGTTTGGATTGTCTGTGCAACATTGATGATTTCGTTTTTGTCCCAAGTCGCAAGTGGCCTTATCACCAATTGATTGGTTACGTCTTGGATCGTGGTCATGCTTTCAATGGTCTGCGATGCGACTTGTCCAATCGAATCTCCTGAGACAAGTACCAGACACTGCTGTTTTTGGGCGATCATAGATGCAATACGATACATCATTCGGCGCATGATCGTGATAATGTAGGAATCCGGTGTATAAAACATAATCTTCTCATGGATTTCCTGGAATGGCACCAGATGAAGTTTGATTTTGCTTTCAGGCGCATATTTCGCTAAAACTTCGGTCAAATCAATGACTTTTTGAGCGGATTCAATCGAAGTCATAGGTGTGGATTCATAATGGATACATTCGATTTCGAGACCTTTTCTCATTGCCATATAAGCAGCGACTGGTGAATCGATTCCTCCCGATAATAACACCATTCCTTTTCCCGCGATGGAGACTGGAAATCCTCCCATTCCCGGAATCCGATTGACATACATGTAAACGGCGTCTTTACGGATTTCCACATAAAGCGTGAGTTCTGGATTATGAACATCGACTTTGAGATTCTGCAAATTGCTTAAAACAATTCCACTGATTTTCTTGGTGATTTCCAAGGAAGTCATCGGAATTCGTTTGTCAGCACGTTTGGTATCGACTTTGAAAGTCGTTGGCAAACCGTTGCTTTCAATGCGAATCAATTCAATTGCTTTCGGTCCGATCTGGTCATAATCATACACCGTTTTTACGACCTTGGAGTAAGAAGAAAGACCGGATACCGTACCCAAAATCTTTATGACATCGGTGGCATCCACGTCATTTAACCTGATATAGATGAGATCGTGTTGGAATTCCAAGGTGACCGGAAGATGAGACACTTTGCGTCTTAGCTGTCGGTTCAAGACCTCACGGAAGGTCTTCTGATTCTTACCTTTTAGAACCAAATCTCCATAACGAATCATGATAGTATCATACATAAATATACCTCGCAATACGTATTTATTGTAACATATTTGTTGAGATATTATAAAAGATAATTTATAATATTACTATCGTAAAGGAGTGCATGAAATGGAAAACTATAAAAGCTTTGTGGAAAATGCAAAATACTATTTGGATAAGGATCTGCATTTCATTACCAACCTGGCAAATATCTCGGCTTACATTTACCAAGAAATCGAACAATTGAATTGGGTCGGATTCTACCTTTACGATTCCTTGGAATTGTATTTAGGTCCGTTCCAAGGAAAACCTGCTTGTACATCCATCGCCATGGGAAGAGGTGTCTGTGGAACTGCCGCTACAAAACTTGAAACCATTGTTGTAGATGATGTTCATGCGTTCAAAGATCACATCACCTGTGACAGTGAATCCAAGTCGGAAATCGTGATTCCGATCGTTACCAGATTCGGGAATCTGTTCGGTGTTTTGGATGTCGACAGTCCGATTCTGAATCGCTTCGATAATGACCTGAAAGTAGCGCTCGAAGAGATCGTGAATCTAATGGTTGACATTCTATAATTATTATTATATAATACGTTGTGCGCATGTAATAAAAAGCAGTTGTTTGATGATAATGTAATACGCGATTATTCCTATTTTGTAAGGTTTGGAAGTACTGTTAACTGCTTAACAAGAACCCATCAAAATAATCACTCTACGTTATGATGAAACTCCTCTATTACTGACGTAATACAATTAAAAGGAGGAAAATACAATGTCAAGATTTACTGGTTCGAATTGGAAGGTTTCCAGACGTTTGGGATACAGCGTATCCGAAACAGGAAAAGAATTGAACAAACGCCCTTACGTTCCTGGTCAACATGGTCAAAAACGTAGAAAACTATCTGAATACGGATTACAGCTTCAAGAGAAGCAAAGAGTTCGTTTCACTTACGGTGTCAATGAAAAACAGTTCCGCAAAACCTTCAATGAAGCAAAGAAAATGCCTGGTAAACAAGGTTCAAACTTCTTGTTCCTATTGGAATCAAGATTGGATAACTTAGTATACAGAGCTGGATTTGCTAGAACGAGACAACAAGCAAGACAATTGGTCAACCATGGTCACATCCTATTGGATGGAAAGAAAGCAAGCATTCCTTCCATCAGAGTGAAACCGGGACAGGTGATTTCCATCAAAGAGAGCTCCAAAGACCTCGTAGTCATCAAAGATGCATTGGAAGCTGTTATCAGCCGCCAAGAATATGTATTGTTCGATGATGAAAAAGTGACGGCTACATACACAAGATTGCCAGAACGTAACGAAATCTTACCTGAGATCAAAGAAAACTTGATCGTCGAGTTGTACAACAAATAAAAACAATAAAAATAGACTGTTCCATTCGGATACAGTCTTTTTTTTGCATAAAAAAAGCCACTGGAAGTGGCTTTCTCAATCTTATTTCTTGGTTGCGGCGTTGGCCATGGCAATGAATTTGTCTGGATCCAAAGACGCTCCACCGATCAATGCTCCGTCGATATGTTCCTTTGCGAGCAATTCATCAATGTTTTCTGGTTTTACAGAACCACCGTATTGAATACGAATGCCGTCTGCGACAATCGAACCATAGAGTTCGCGTACCAACTCACGGATGTATCCACAGGATTCATTCGCTTGTTCGGATGTAGCGGTCTTTCCGGTTCCGATAGCCCAAATCGGTTCGTATGCGATGACGATCTGTTCCATTTCGATGGCACTGATACCCTCGAATGCACCTTTGATTTGCGTGGTCAAAACTTGATTTGTCAAGTTGTTTTCGCGTTCTTCCAAATGCTCTCCGACACATACGATCGGTCTTAGGTCATTGCGAAGTGCCGCTTTGATTTTCTTGTTCACCATTTCATCGGTTTCATTGAAGTAATTTCTTCTCTCGCTGTGTCCAATGATGACATATTCCACATTGTACGAGTTCAAAAGTGATCCGGATACTTCTCCTGTGAACGCTCCTTCATCCTCGTAATAGAGGTTCTGAGCTCCGATTCTCAGGTTTTCTCCTTGACGTTTGATCAAACATCTCATCATCGGTGCTTGGGCACAGATGACTGTGTCCACCTCTTTGATGGATGGCATCGCTTCTGATACCTTGTAGATAAAGGCGATCGCTTCATCTCTCGTCTTAAACATTTTCCAATTTCCAGCGATAATTGGTTTTCTCATTATAATCAATCCTATCCTAATATTTTCTCTATTTCCTGAATTGCGATATCTGCGTCTTCGCCTTCCGCAATCACTCTGACATTTTGTCCGTGCGGTACGGCTAAACTCATAAGTCCCAAAATCGATTTTGCATCGATATTCACATTGCCATATTCCAAGCGAACATCCACATCGTAACGATTGGATACTTGAACAAGCTTGTTTGCTAGTAAAGCGTGCAGTCCTTCAGTACTCTTGATGGTTATTGTTTGTTCCATTTTTTCTCCTGTTCAATGATCCAGCTTAACTATTCTATCTGTTTTTCAATAAAAATGCAAGTGGATTGTTAGTGATCGCAGTTGCCATCTGCGCAATTGTGAGCGTCTGCCAGAGCGTCGATACCTGGTAGTGGCTTTCCTTCTAGGAATTGAAGCGAAGCTCCTCCACCTGTGGAAATGTGAGTAAATTTGTCAGCGTATCCCATTTGGATTGCTGCTGCAGCGGAGTCGCCTCCACCAATGATAGTGCGTGCATCCTTGAGATTTGCCAAGGCTTCACAAACTTCCTTGGTTCCCACTGCGAATTTCTCAAATTCAAAGACACCCATTGGTCCATTCCAGACTACTGTTTTCGCGCCTTTCAATTCTTTCTTGAACAGTTTGATCGTTTTCGGTCCGATATCCAGACCCATCTCATTGTCTTTCAAATTTTTGTACGTTGTAATATGGCTTTCAGCTTCCGCTGAGAATTCCGTTGTCACGACGACATCGATTGGTAATACGATCTTGCCATTGGCTTTGTCTAATAAGGACAATGCCAAATCCAATTTATCATCTTCACAAATCGAGGTTCCGATATTGTTCCCCAATGCTTTCATGAAGGTATATGCCATACCCCCACCGATCAGAATCTTATCTGTTTTTGTCAATAGATTTTCGATGACTCCGATTTTATCTGATACTTTGGCTCCACCAAGAATCGCAATGAACGGACGTTCTGGATGATCGACAGTATCCCCGATATATTTTAATTCCTTTTCCACCAAATATCCAGCTGCCGAATCTAAGATAGACGCAATTCCAACGTTGGATGCATGAGCTCTATGAGCCGTTCCAAACGCATCATTGACAAACAAATCGCCAAGGCTTGCCCAGTATTTTCCAAGCTCTGGATCGTTCTTCGATTCTTTTTTGCCGTCCAAATCTTCGAATCTTGTATTTTCAAACATCAAGACGTCTCCATCGTTCAGTTTGGCAATGGCTGCTTCTAATTCCGGTCCTCTTGTAAATGGAATAAAGGTTACTTCTTTTTCCAGTAATTCTGATAATCTCTCTGATACCACTCTTAGAGATTTCTTCTTTAGGTCTTCTTCTGTTTTCACTTTCCCCAAGTGACTGAAGAGAATGACTTTCGCTCCCTCTTCGATTAGATAGTTGATTGTTGGTAAAGCTTGCACGATACGATTGTCATCGGTAATGGCACCGTCAATAATAGGTACGTTAAAATCAACACGTACCAACACCTTCTTACCGCTGACTTGCAAATCTTCCAGTGTTTTCTTTTTCATAAGATATCCTCCTAATTATTTCAACACAATAATTATACTCGAAAAGATGGTTTTTTTCCATTAAAATCATCGGATTTTACCCGATGAAAACATTTTCTAACCTTTCAAAAATTGAAGGATTTCTTGACAACGCCCTATTTGTCGCAAAAACGTGTGTTTCTGAGAAATTAGTAAGGTGTGTTTGGTATGAAATGTAATTCGTATCTGATTGGTTTTGACTTCATACGAAGAGATCGCATGGTAATTGATATAGAAGGTTCCTTGCATTCTGTAACTGCGAACACACATCAACAAAGTAGTGTTATCGACATACAAAGGAACTTTGGAAGGGTAACCAAAGATTCGTTTTGTCGTTTGTTCTCTAGACTGTAAAGAGGTCAATTGGTTTTGAAAGCGAAGATTCAAGAATTTTTGAAACGTGGTATCTTCGTTTTGGACCAAATGGTCCCTGTAGATATCCAAAGTATTATCGTTTTGCTTTATAATATAGTCAATCATCGTATCACCAGTAACAATATACCACCGAAGGCTTGACTTTCCTAATGAAAAAAACCACCGAAATCGGTGGTTTTTGTTATTGGATTTAACAATATTTATTCAACAATTCTCTCTTCTGTTTCTGGGTTGAAGAAATGTGATTTTGACATGTTGATAGCCAAGTCGAGTTTATCCCCGATAGAAAGGTCGGCTCTTGCATTGACTTTCGCGATGATGTTGTGAGAACCAATGGTGATATGAATATTGGTTTCCGCACCAAGCAACTCTGCAACATCAACCGTATAGGTCGCTTTTGCATCTTTGTATTCTTCTAAGAAACGAGCTTCGTCATGAACGTCTTCCGGACGGAATCCGAGAACGACTTCCTTGTTGATGAATTTGTTTGCTTCTAGGATTTCAATGTGTTTTGGATCGACTTTCAATTTCAAATCTTCACAATAGAAATATCCGTCTTTCATAACTTTTCCGGCAAGGAAGTTCATTGCAGGGGTACCGATGAATCCACCAACAAACATATTGTTTGGATAGTCATAGATTTCTTTCGGAGCGCCAATTTGTTGAATTCTTCCGTCTTTCATAACAACGATTCTCGTTGCCATGGTCATTGCTTCAATTTGGTCATGGGTAACGTAGATTGTTGTGGTTTCCAAGCGTTCATGCAATTTGATCAATTCCGCTCTCATGGCAACTCTCAACTTCGCATCCAGGTTAGATAATGGCTCATCCATCAAGAATACCTTCGCGTCACGAACGATCGCTCTACCAAGAGCAACCCTTTGACGTTGTCCACCAGACAATGCTTTTGGTTTTCTGTCTAGATAACCTGTCAAACCAAGAATATCGGCTGCGTTATCCACACGTTTTTTGATTTCGTCTTTTGGCATTTTACGTAGTTTCAATCCGAATGCCATGTTATCGTATACTGTCATATGCGGATACAATGCATATGATTGGAATACCATCGCGATATTTCTGTCTTTTGGTGCTACATCATTGACCAATGTTTGATCGATGTAGAGTTCTCCACCGGAGATTTCTTCCAAACCAGCAACCATTCTCAATGTAGTGGTTTTACCACATCCGGAAGGTCCAACGAAGACGATGAATTCCTTGTCTTTGACTTCCAATGTGAAATCGAATACTGCTTGCACACCGTTGTCATAGACTTTGTCTAAGCCTTTAAAACTTAAAGTAGCCATATATAATCCTCCTAAGATTGTAATTATCTCTCATAGTATACAAAAAAAAATAAGATAATCCTATATGCAAACTGCACAAATTATCTTCGAAACATCATATGGAATGACAAAGCGCCAAAGAAGCTTCTGACATCGATTTCTGTCTTCTGTATAAAATTGTCAAGACGATAGTTCAAAGTGTTGCGATGCATGAACAAAGCCTTCGCGGTTTTGGTTGCGTTCAGATTCTGATCGATGAATCCGAGAATGGTTTCGATCGTTTCGGAATTGAACTGGGAGTAATAGTAATTCTTGAGTTTCTTGATCAAATCCCATTTTCCCATCACGACTAGTTCTTGAATCAACGATGTAATGGTATAGATTTTCGGATTCAACTGCGGAAGAATCGTCAAGATATCGTTGAGAGGTCCTTCAAATTGTGGTGGCGACACGAAAACTGTGAAATCCTGATACAACTCCACGAGACAAAACTCTCTGGCATTCTGGATGATTTCACTTGGGGTTTCGAAATCGGAAACGACTTCGAGCAATTGATCGCTTCGTTTTCGAATATTGAGTTCGTCATAGACTTTCAAGAACTCGATCAGTTCTTTCGTTCCTGACCCCTTTAAATACAGATAGGTGATGCGGTTCTGGATCAAACGACGTAATCTCCTCTATAGCTCAGCAATATCACGGATACGACTCCTTGAAGTTGCTTCAATTGATTGACTTTTTCAGTGAGGTCTTTTTTCCCTCGTAATTCAAATGTATATTCGGAATCCTCTTTATGGATAGATTTGTTTCGAACTTGGTATTTTGGATAAATCGCTTCCACTTCTTCCAGTAATTTCACTTCATCAAACTCTTTTTCCAAACGAACAATCAGAATATAAGGGGAATTAAAGAGCTCCAGTGCCTGAACAAACAGAATCGCTCCACCGATCACGACTGACCCAATCATCGCCAACACGGTTGTATTTGCTCCGACGGTGATTCCAATACCGATTGCCCAAAACATGAAGATCGTATCCAAAGGATTTTTGATTGCGGTTCGAAAACGCACGATAGAGAGGGCTCCAACCATACCGAGTGAAAGAATGACGTTGGAAGAAACCGCCATGATGACCATCGTCGTAACCAATGCGGATACCGGAAGACTCATAGCGAAACTCTTGTTATAGACATTGCTTTGATAGGATAATTTATAGACGACAAGAACCCACAAACTGACAATCAATGAAATCATCAGATTGAGGAGAATTTCCGGGATAGTCAAATCCAGTGCGTCCAGTTCTCCTAAAATGTCGAAAATCGATAAGATATGCATATGTTATACACCCCAATTGTTCAATTTCAACCAACCCATCAGAAACTTAGAATACGGGATTGGTTGATAATTCTTAACCAAGACGATCTTCTTGATAGCCGTTGGAAAATAACTTCGGTATTTTACTTCCATGATGATTTGGTTCTGTTCTAGAAGTTTGTAAATTTGTTTCGGGTTTTCAAACGATCTGACTTCCAAATTTTGATCGAATGTGATACGAATCTCATTGTTGGCAAAAGTATAGATTTCGCGAAAATAATCGATATAGAGCTTTGGCTCCAAGTGATTGAGTTTCATCCCCAAAAAGAGAGTTTTGATCAATGGTTCTTCGAGATGCGATTCCATCACTTGAGTGTCCGATTGAATCAACGATTGTTCCAACTCATCCTCTAGAAACATGGTTTCTTTTTGCGTTAAATTGCCGTTTTTCACTTTATATTCCAGACGCTTTGTACCATTCTCAAAAGAACGGATTCGAAACTTTTTATGGTATTCGATTCCGTCCGCTTTGTCATACGTTGCAGAATCATACATGTCGTCGAAGTAGAGACTTTGCAAATGGTAGCCATTGTCATGTGTAGCATATTCGTCTTGCTGCATGAACAACTCCAATTGACGTCTTAAATGATGATAATCGGCGAGATGAATCAGGAACTTGAGTTCAATTCGTTCTTCCATGAATTCTCCTTGCGTCTCAAAAAAGGAACTGTTTCATTTTACAGTTCCAAATTGATTGCTCTATGATTTGATAAACTGTTCCACATCCAATACGAATATCGTTGCCCCTCCGACCTGAACTTCAACAGGCGTAGAGGAAAAGATTCCGAATTCGCTTGAGATCGCGTTGGGAACCAGTTTTGTCCTTCTTCTGGATGTTTCCGAAATGACCTGGATGCATTTGTCGAGCATTTCATCTTGAACACCGACGATCATCGTCGTGTTTCCGCTCATTAGGAATCCACCAGTAGTCGCAAGTTTTGTCACGAAGAAATTTTCTTTGATCAAACTCTTGATAACTTTGCTAGCGTCCTCATTGGACACAATAGCCATGACCAGCTTCATACTAAGCACCACCTTTGTTATATTTTACCATATACAGACCGATTTGCAAAATAGCAAACGCAAAATCACAGCCCTATTTTTATAATTTCATTGTATGAAATATAAAACCCATCACCATTTTATAACAAAACCTGTGATGGGTTGTTTGTTTATCCGATAGACCCAGTCATTTCCAACTTGATCAGTTGGTTGAGTTCGACTGCATATTCCATTGGCAATTCTCTTGCGAATGGCTCGATGAATCCCATAATGATCATCTCTTTCGCTTCGTCTTCTGTCAAACCTCTGCTCATCAGGTAGAACAATTGGTCTTCACTGACTTTAGAAACCGTTGCTTCATGCTCGATTTGTCCTTTGAAGTTTTTGACGATATTGGTTGGAATCGTGTCTGAACTCGATTCTCTATCAACGAGAATGGTATCGCATTCGATTTTGGCTCTAGCCCCTTTCGCGTTTTTGGATTGAGAGACCAATCCACGGTAATTGACTTTTCCCCCTCTGGTTGCAATCGATTTGGAAACAATCTTGCTTTGCGTGTTGTTTCCAATGTGAATCATTTTCGCGCCGGTATCTTGATATTGTCCTTTACCAGCAAATGCGATCGTGATTGTCGTTCCTCTTGCATAATCTCCTTTTAGGATGCATGCAGGATATTTCATGTTTAGACCAGAACCGATGTTTCCATCAATCCATTCCATATGTCCGTGTGCTTCCACAAGGGATCTCTTGGTCACTAAATTAATGATGTTGGTAGACCAGTTCTGAACCGTTGAATAGCGGCATTTCGCATGCTCTTTGACGTAGATTTCAACGACTGCCGCATG
>JAFGQH010000071.1 GCA_016935815.1 Bacilli bacterium
ATTTGTCAATTCCCTTCTTCTGAAGGCTTTTTGTCATGGTTTACATTTTCCCTTGACTTTTGATAGTTATTCTCCTTATAAAAAAACAATTTATTATATCATATGTTATTTATTTAAGATAGTAATAATTTTTGCGTTGATCAGATCAACTGCGACATCATGGGAATAATCATTTGGAATGATGATATCCGCATAACGTTTCGTCGGTTTGACGAAGGCATAGTGCATCGGTTTTACAGTATCGAGATACTGGTTGATGACGGAATCTATGGTCCTTCCACGTTCCAAAGTATCGCGTTTCAATCTCCGAATGAAACGCAGATCTTCGTCTGCTTCGACATAGAGTTTGATGTCGGCGAGTTCTCTGATACGATCATCTTCCAATACCAAGATACCTTCGATGATGATGATTTTGGCTGGTTCGATGGTTTCGGTTTCTTTCGCTCTTGTGAGTTGGACGAAATCATAGGTCGGTTTCTCAATTGTTTTCCCTTCGATCAAATCCTTGATGTGTTCATAAAACAAATCATTATCCAAAGAGAAAGGATGGTCATAGTTGACTTCTCTTCGTTCTTCCATCGTCATATCGCTTTGGTCTTTGTAATAATCATCGTGTCGGATGACGACAATCTGATAATCCTTCAGATGATCTAAAATACTGTTGACAACAGTGGTTTTACCGGAGGAGGATCCTCCTGCGACTGCAATCACGACTGGTTTGTTATTCATCTTACCCTCCTGATCATGTCATACGGTTTTACCGGATGAGGCATATTGATATATAGTTTCTGCAATGGATGTCTTGCAACATCGATCGGTTGTTTGTCTTCATCATAGAGCTCAGTAATTTTCAGATGATGGAATGTTTTGTCCGGAGAGACAACTTCGATCTCATCACCGAGTGTGAAGTGGTTTCTCTGTTCGATCAAAGCCAATTGATTGGCTTCATCATAGTCTTGAACCAAGGCAATGAATTCTTGCGTTGGCTGTTCACTGCGATAATTGTAGAGTTGTTGGTCGACACCTGGTTCGCCGCCAAGAAATCCAGTCGAGGTCAATCGGTTTTCTGCTTTTTTGATTTCCGATTGATAGAAATCAAGATCCTTCAAATTGCCGCTTTGATAATCATCGATCAACATCCGGTAAGCAAGTACGACTGTGGCAATGTAGTGAATCGATTTCATCCGACCTTCGATTTTGAGAGAAGCCACTCCGATGTCTATCAGTTCCGGTATGAATTCGATGACTTCCAAATCTTTGGAAGACATCTGGAAATCATGTTCGTGCGACAGCAATTCATCCCGGTCATAGAGATCGTATAGCCAGCGGCAACTATGAGCGCATCCGCCGCGATTCGCATCTCTGCCAACCATGTAATTGGACAATGTGCAACGTCCCGAATAGGAGACGCACATACCTCCATGGATGAAAACCTCCAAATCGGCCTTTGTATGGGTTTGAATCTCCTTGATTTCTTTAATGGTACATTCCCGTCCCAAGACAACGCGTCTGATACCCTCATCATAAAAGTAATCTGCCAACTTGGAATTTGTGACTGAGAATTGCGTCGACAGATGAATTTCCAAATTTGTCAGTTGTTTCGCACGTTCAATAATTGCGAAACTGGTACAGATGATGGCATCAACGTGAATTCGTTCGAGTTTCAAGAGATACTCGTCCAACCCAACCAAATCCTCGTCATGGACGACGATATTGGTTGTTACATATACTTTTTTATTGCGCTGGTGAGCGAACTCCACTAGTTCCTCCAGCATCAACGTTGTGAAATTCGAGGCTCTCGCTCGCAAGGAGAAATGAAGTCCTCCCACATAAACGGCATCGGCACCATAGAGCAATGCGACCTTCGCTTTTTCCAGATTTCCGGCTGGAGCCAATAATTCAATCGACATTGGAGTCACCTTTGATGAGTTCTGTCGGTAGATAATAGAATCCCGATTCATAGCCAGAGTATTTACCCAAAAATTCTTCTTCAGTAATTACTCCTTTGTAGAGACGAATCGAATCATAGTATTCCTCATCTTCGAGGAACAATCGTTCCAAGAAGAAATCCGACAAGACCGGTTCCAAGGTTTCCAGTTCTTGGAACGTAATGAGTTTTCGCGAACGAAATACATGGGTTCCGAATTCATCCTCAATGATCGGGTAGAAATCATCTGCTCGGATTTCCTCATTGAGTCTGTAACTGTGTTTATTCGTTATTTCTCTGCCGATGATATTTTTATGTTTGAAATAATTGGTCAATAATTTTCGTTTGGAATAAAACATATCCAGATATCCGTGACCAATCAGTGAAAGTTCCAGATCATGGGCTTTACCAGCAATCTTCCGGATTTCATTCAAAGTGATTTCACGGGATAATGTGATTCCTTTGATCGGGTGGTTCTGGAAATATTCCACCGAATAGGAATCGGTGTTCATCGTCCCCGGTTGATAGATGATTTTCGATTCCAGTCCAAGTTGTTTTGCGATCACATAAACCGTCATGTCATTGATGACGATACTATCAATTCCGATTCGCTTGGCATCTTCTAATAAAACTTGAAGAGAGCCCAAATCTTCTTCATGAATCATCTTGTTGATGTTGAGATAGACTTTCCTGCCCAAAGAGTTCGCAATCTTGGCTATGGCTTCGATATCAGAAGACTGATTCTCCATCAGCTTATGAATTGCAAGTTTTGTGTCCACACTAAAAACATCAACGCCGAGTTGATGGAGTGTTTCAATCTCACTAGCTGTTTTCAGTCTTGCGACAAATTGCATAGTTACTCCTTCTTGATTGAAATCGACAAACCGTCTCCGATTTCATATAGAGTTGTTTCATATCCTTCTTTACTCGTCAAAAAACGATTGAAGTTGTCAATCTTTTTGACAAGAGACTTGGTGTTTTTGGAATGTGTTTCTTCAGGGTGTTCAACCAATCCATGGAACAATAGATTGTCACAGATGATCAAACCTCCGGGTTTGACATGCGCTTCAAAACGCTCAAAAAACCGTTCATAGTTGGCCTTCGCCGCATCGATGAAAAGCAGATCAAACATTTCCTCTTCATGTGGTGTATAAAGATTTGCGTCCATATGAATGACGTCTATTTGGGATGTCAGATTTGCCTTGGCGATATTCTTCTTGGCAATCTTAAAACTCTCCTCATCGCGTTCGATGGTCGTTACATGACAATCCGAATAGGTCGCCATCATGATGGCGGAATACCCGATCGCAGTACCTATCTCCAGTATTTTTTTTGTTTTTGACAATTGGATCAATTGGAGAATCAAGCGAATGGCATCCTCGCGGATGATCGGTGTATTCAGCTTCTCTGCCTGAACCAAAAGGTCCTCGATGACCGGAGTCTTCAAGGATGGGTTGATTCGGTTCAAATAGTCATTCATCAATGATCGTGATCGTGGTCGTGTTCTTCTTCGTCCTCGTCTTCTTGATCATCCAAGAAACTTTCCAATACTTCTTCCACGAAATCCCATTCTTCATCGGTTTCGATCGGATACAATTGTCCTTCATCGCCGTCTTCAGGATCAAAGCTGGCTGCGAAATATTCGCCAGAGTCATCATCCTTCATGCGATAAACAACATATGATTTCCCAAATTCTTCAGATTCGAAGGTCATTACGATGACTGCTTCGAGTTCATTGCCCATTTCGTCTGTGACGAATAAAATTTCATCTTCCATGTTTATGGTCTCCTATCTAAATAGCTTTGTAATATCAAAGTGGCTGCTAACTTATCCACTTTGGTCTTTCTTTTTTTGCGTGACAGATCCGCTTCCAGCATGATGCTCTCTGCCATCTTTGAAGTCAATCGCTCATCAATCATGACGACTTCAAGATTGAATTCAGACTCGAGCCTGGTTTTGAAATCCAAGGCTTTTCGAGCTTGGAAACCAATGCTTCCATCCATGTTCTTTGGTAATCCGAGAATGATTTTTTCCGGATTTAATTCCCCGACGACTTTTTTAAGTTCCAATATTGCCGTATCAAAGTCATCTTGTTCAAAGCGAATCGTGGAATGAACATTGGCAATCGTTTGACTCAAGTCACTGGCTGCTATCCCTAAGGTTTTGTCTCCCAGGTCCAAGCCGATGACTCGTCTCATAGAATGAGTCCTTTGACGTGTTCGAGAGCTTCCTCGATTTTTGCCGGATTCTTTCCTCCGGCTTGTGCGAAGTCCGGTCTTCCACCACCGTTACCATCTGTGATCATCGCAGCTTCTTTGACGATCTTTCCGGCATGGATGGTTGGGTCGTTTGATTTAGCTACGAATACGACTTTATCTTCCAATGCACTACCAAGCAATACGAATGCGATTCCTTGGCGCCCTGCCAAATCATCAGCGAGTTGTTTTAAAGCATTTCCAACGATACCATCGACCCTTGCGATGATTTTATCGTTGTAAGTGAATTCTGTAAAGTCACTGACAGAGTCGAGTGCCAATTCGTCTTTTGCCTTATTGAATGCTTTCTCCAAATCTTTGACTTTGGATTGTGCTTCATGTAACAAGGTACGTTTGTTTAGAACGTCTTGGTAACTGCCAAGTTTCTTGATATGTTTGTCAAACTGGAATGAGAGTTTGATATCATCTTGTTTTGCAAGTTCTAGTATCTTTCTTGCTTTTTCCAACAAATTGTCTATATCGGAATTGATTCCCTCTAAAGAATCCGACAACATAGGAACTGCTTTATTGGTTACGCCTTCGATACGGTAGATTCCGGAACCGATCGAAGAAATGGATTTGATTGCGAAGTCACCGATGTCTTTGATATCTTTGACGTGGGTCCCACCGCAGAGGTCCAGGGTAAATTTCAAATCGATCATACGAACTTTGTCTTCGTATTTTTCACCGAATTCCGCAATCGCTCCGGCTGCTTTTGCTTCATCGATCGTGACGATTTTTGTATGCGATTTATAAGTTTCTTTGATCATGCTTTTGACCATGGATTCCACTTTCAGAATCTGCTCATCACTGATTGGTTCATAATGGTTGAAGTCAAAACGCAATCCCTCGGAATTGACGAAAGATCCCTGTTGAGATACATGATCACCCAATACTTGCCGCAATGCATAGAACATCAAATGGGTTGCAGAGTGATTGTATTCTGTCAAATGACGTTTTGTCTCATCGACATGTGCCGTTACTTTTTCACCTTCGAAGTCCTCTGTGATCTCTTCTTCGATATGATGTAGAAATTGTCCGTTCGGCAATTTCTCAACATCAGTCACATGCAAGACGAAATCATCGTTGAAGATGCGTCCGGTGTCAGCGACCTGTCCTCCCGATGTTGCGTAAAAAGGAGTTTTTCGAAGAACAAGTCCGTCAGGGAACACCTTGATGATCTTCGTATTCTCCATCAAAGTCTCATATCCTACAAATTCACTCTTTTTATCGAATGTCAGATAATCCTGGTTCTGAGCTGCCATCGATTGAATATCCCCTCTGGCTGCTCTGGCACGTTCCTTTTGTTGTTCCATCTCGGATGCAAACCCCAAGGAATCAACAGTCTTGTTGATTTCTTCGGCATATTCCATTGTTAATTCCAATGGGAATCCATAGGTATCATATAGCAAGAATGCATCTTTACCACTGATTTGGTTACCTTGAGTATTGTTTGCGATTTCAAAGAACTTCTTCTCCCCCGCCAACAAGGTTTCCAGGAACTTGTTTTCTTCCGCGACAATGATCTTCTTGACGATTTTTTTCTTGTCTACGACATACGGATAAAACTCTCTCATCATGTCAACGACGACATCGACAAGTTCTGCCAAGAAAGGACGGTTGATTTTGAGTTGTTTTCCGTGCTTGACAGCGCGTCTCAATAGACGTCTCAAAACATACCCTCTGCCTTCATTGGACATCATCGCACCGTCTGCGACTGCCATAGTAACGGTTCTTACATGGTCAGCGATGACCTTGAACTCGATTTGTCCCGAACAGGTCACTCCTGAAATCTCTTCGATTTTCTGGATGATCGGCATGAACAAATCCGTTTCAAAATTGGTTTTCGCATTTTGCAAAACGGATGTGAACCGTTCCAAGCCGGCACCAGTATCAATATTCTTGTTTGGTAATTCAGGATAATCTTCTCGTTTCAAACCTTTGATTGCATTGTATTGGGAGAAAACGATATTCCAGATTTCAACATAACGATCGTTTTCGATGTCTTTGCGAATCGAATCGACTCCGAAATCACCATATTCCGGTCCTCTGTCGAAGAACACTTCGGTACAAGGTCCGCAAGGTCCTTCACCGATCTCCCAGAAGTTTTGGTCGTCCGTTTTTAGAATACGTTCCTCAGGCACACCTAAACGTTGCCATTTTTGATAAGAATCCTCATCTTGTGGATAGACGGTGAAATACAGTTTATCCAAAGGAAAACCGAAGTATTTTTCACTGGTTAAAATCTCAAATGCATAATCCAAAGCTTCCTCACGGAAATAATCTCCGATCGAGAAGTTTCCAAGCATTTCAAAAAAGGTATGATGTCTTGCGGTGTGTCCAACATTCTCGATATCGTTTGTGCGGATGCATTTCTGCACATTGACGATTCTTGGATTTTTGGGAACAATGCGTCCATCAAAATATTTTTTTAAAGCCGCAACTCCGGAATTCATCCATAACAAAGTGGGGTCATCGTTGGGAATCAATGACGCTCCCGCTTCAACCAAATGACCCTTTTCTTTGAAGAAATTCAACCATGTATTGCGAACTTCATTTCCTGTCATGTATTTCATGTTTGCCTCCTAAAATAAGAAAAATCGCCCTAATCAAAGGACGAATTGACCGTGGTACCACCTTATTTCTAGCATCGCTAGCACTTGATTCCCTTAACGCGGGAAACGGGTGTTTTTGACACCTCTCGGAAGTAGCTTCATGACACTCGATTATCCGCTTTCACCATTCTCGGACTCTCTTCGAAATCATTGCATCATTACTGGTCTTCGTCTACGATTTTATACCTTGACATTATACAATATTTTAAGGTTATTTGCAAATGAATTTGTTCATATTACAGAAAATCTTCGATCGTCAGTTCCGAATCCGATTTTCGATTGATCTCTTCCTGTAAAAATACCCTTAACAGGGTGTTTCTTGGGGTGTCTTGACCAAGCACTCCGCGTTTGTAAGCTTCGAAGTCTCCAATCAGGATGAGTTTCTCTTTCGCCCGTGTCACAGCGGTGTATAGTAGTTTGCGTTTTAACATGATGGTGTAAGAACGGACCATCGGTAAAATCACGCATTGGTATTCGGATCCTTGCGATTTATGGATCGATACGGCGTAAGCGAGAGTGAGGTTATCCAAATCTTTGAGATTGTATTTGACAATATTACCTGAAAAGTTGACCAATAATTCATCATCTTCGGTAATGCCGCTGACAATACCCTGGTCTCCGTTCATGACATTGTCTTCCGGTTGGTTCACCAGTTGCATGACTTTATCATTGTAGTAAAACGTCTTATCTTTATAAGAAAGGTTGAAATTCTTGTTTTCGGAATTGAACATCTGTTGGATCAGATCATTGATCCGATCGATTCCGGTTTGCCCTTTATAAACGGGAATCAATACTTGGATATCTTCCAATAAGTCATATCCCATTTGGATCAGATGTTTGATTTCGGATAGGATCTTGTCAGAGACAAATTGTTCTCGAACCCTCATGAAATCTCGATCCGGATAATGATCGAAAATCGTCCGATTGATTTCTTGATTCAAAATATCATAAGCCAACGAGATAATATTGGAGTGTTCTGCCTGGCGGTGAATGATGTCGAGCTTGACGATGGAAAACAAATCCGATCGGATCAGATCGTGAAGCACGTCTCCCGGTCCTACGGAAGGCAACTGATTGGCATCCCCCACCAAAATCACTTGTGAATGGTAGCGAATGGCGTCAAACAATCGTCTTGCAAGTAAAACATCCATCATCGAGACTTCATCGATGATGATCAGTTTTTGAGTGAGTGGATTGTCAGAGTCTCGATTAAAGTGACCTTCAAAATCATACCCCAACAATTTATGGATCGTATTCGCTTCCATTTCGGTTGCGGCTGCTAAACGTTTAGCGGCTTTCCCCGTAGGGGCTGCCAAGGCGATTCGCTCTTTGTCCTTTTTCTGGTCATGTAGCATCGCATAAATATCAACGATTCCTTTGATCACTGTCGTTTTACCAGTACCTGGACCACCGGTAATAATTGTCATTTGATGAGACAAAGCGGTGATGATCGCTTTCCGCTGTGCATCGGTATAGGTAATATCGTTTCTCGATTCGAATTCCGTTATGAACTGGTTTAAATCCGTTCCTTTCAAATCGAGCTCTTGATCGAATTCCAAAACCTTCTTGGCGATGAATTGCTCGGCTTTGTAGAGATAGGCAAGACTCAGGGCTTCCGCTTTTTGAATGATACGTCCATTTTCAATCAAGCTGTCCAGTCTGGACTGTACCAAAGTTGGATCAATGGAAAACTCTTCATTGTCCAAATATTTCAACGTAAAGTCAATCAGGCGTTCTCGTTCTAGATAGGTGTCTCCATATTTGTTCATGAATTCATTCATCAAGTAATAGATAACAGCTTGGATTCGAAGTGGCGAGTCGTAGGAGAATCCGACTTTCAAGCCGATTTCGTCGGCTCTTCGAAATCCGATTCCTTCGACTTCGTCCATCAAAACATAGGGATTCTCCTTTATGGTTTCAATCGTGCTATTTCCATAGACGGAATAAATCTTGATTGCCATCTTTGGAGAGATATCAAATCCGTATAACCAAACCAAAGTCTGTTCCATATCGCGGTGTTCCACGATTTGTAGGTATATGCTGTCGCGAAGATCATTGTTGATTCTTGGGATATCGTCGAGTACGTATTTGCTTTCTGCAATCAAATCCAATGCCGATAGACCGAGTTTATCGACGATTCGTTCGGCTGTTTTTTTCCCAATTCCTTTGAACAAATCACTCGATAAGTAATCGACAAGTCCTGTATAGGTGTTGTCGACGATTCGTTCAAAGGAAGTAGCGTTATACTGGATTCCATATTTATTGTGATAGGTGACGCTGCCATGAAAACGATAGTTTGTGAAGTTGTCCAACTTAGGAAAAAACCCACAAACAATGATTGTGGGTTCGTAATGTGTCAATTCGATTTCGTCGGTATCAATAATCTTGATCTTAATTACGGAGTAGGAATTCTCCTCGTTAAAGAACAGATATCGATTGATGCTTCCGTCGATATAACTCATCGTATCACTTCTTCATAAACGCTTCTATTTCGTCAATTTCCTTGATGATTTGTTTGGATAGATTTTCACTGCCTGTCTTGGTGACCAGAACATCATCTTCGATGCGGATTCCGATTCCTTCATCCGCTAAGTATAATCCAGGTTCAACGGTGATGACCACTCCCTCTTCCAAAGGTTTGGAATAGGTTCCGACATCATGGACGTCAAGTCCAAGGTAATGACCGATGCCATGATAATAATACTTCGTGATTTCGGTTTTGTCTTGAATTTTTCCGATTTTCATCAACCCTTCTGCCAACATGTCGGTTGCCAGAGCGTTGAGTTCGTTGCTGTTAACACCTGGTTTGATCTTATCGATAATCGTTTTGTTTACATTCAAAACGATTTCATAGATTTGTTTTTGACGTTCTGTGAATTTACCGTTTGCCGGATAGGTTCTGGTGATATCCGCTCCGTAGACATTGGATAATGCACCTAGATCTGTCAATACCAGCATACCGTCTTCGATATCGCAATTGTTGTCTTCATAGTGAAGTGTCGTTCCGTTTGGACCAGATGCAATAATTGTCGCGAATGAAGTTCCTTTGGATCCTTGATCTTTGATCTTGAACTCGAATAGAGCGTCCAAATTGCATTCATTCATTCCCGGTTTAACGGCTTTCATCATTGCTAAAATTGCTTGATTGGTATATTCGATTGCAGTTCTGAGTTCTTGAACTTCCGAATCGGATTTGATTCGTCTCAATTCATCCAAGATCGCGTTCGCATCTTTGAGTCGCAATTCTGGATAACTCTTTAGAATGGTTCTAAATTGCGTAAGAGAACGAGGTTTTTCCATCACGTACTGACGAAACAAGTCCAAATACAAATGTTTTGGAACCGTTCCTAAAGAACCTCTGGAATCAATCAACACAGCTTTTGAGACGAAGGATTCGAAATCCTTTGTATACAAAATCTGAGTCAAAGGAATTCCTGAAATTTCACTTGTTTCTTCTTTGGTCATGCGACTTCCCAACCATTTGGTTGCGTAATCGCTTGGTTCTTCGATAAATAAGAATTCCGTCGATCTTTTATCGTTTGATTTCAGCAGCAATAAAATGAAGTTTTCTCGAACCAAACCGGTCAGATAATAGAAGTTTTTATCCACGGTGAATGGATAGTTCTGATCCTTGGATTTGAACGGAGCTTTTCCGGAAGCAAACAATGCCAAAGAACTATCTTTCATCTCTTTTAACAATGCGCTTCTACGCTTCACTAATTCCATCTGTTTCATGATGATCACCTCTTCTTAATTATTATAGCATAAGCCTGTTAAAAAGAAAATGAAACGTAAACTATTTCGCTTAACAGTGCCAAAATATGAAAAAACCGCAACTGAATTGCGGTTTCAACTTTTTTATTGAGAAGCTGCTGTATCAAAGGATACGACGATATCACCGTTGGATGTATGTAATTCCACTTCATATAGCGCTCCGATGTTAAAGTGCTCTTGAGAAACCTCGATACCATCATAAACCATATCCCCAACGGATGTAGTCATTGTGACTTCGTAATCAGCCTTGTCTCCAAAAATCTCCAAATCAATGTCTCCATTGGATGTTCCAAGATAAACGCTATCACAAGTGAGATTGCTTGCACTGATGGCTCTATTGGATGTGGTTCCATGCAAATCGGCACAACTGATATTTTCAACTGTGATACTACCATTGGTTGTATGCAATTGCAGATCGCTTGTCAAAACAGCATCCTGAACACGAATTTTGCCATTGGAAGTATCTAAATCTAATGAAGTAGCTGCGATAGAATCCACGGAAATACGACCGTTTGATGTACCGAAGTTCACAGTAGCTAGATTATCGATTCCTAAAATATCAATCGTTCCATTGGATGTGAACAAATCTAAGTCATAGATTTCACTAGCAGGCAAGTATAAGTATACATCGTAGAAATCGTTATTGACTAAGAAACTGAATCCGATGAAGAATTGGTTGTACCATTCGACATCGTTGACAAGTTCCAAAGTGCTTCCAACGAAATTTATTTCAACCGTATCTTTTTCGGTTGTGTAATATGTTACTTTGATTTCATCATTTTCACTTACTCGAATAATAAAGTCTCGATTTTCAAAGTTGAAATCGAATCCACTGAACGCATCAGCGTCATATGTCACTTCATTGTAAGTGAAGTCTTCTTCGTTTACTGTCGCAAAGACATTGTTATCGGTTAGGACACTGAAGATGGCGAAGACTCCCACTCCAATTAAAAACAGTCCCAATGCGATTTTAAATAATTTTCCCATGATTATTTCCCTTTCCTACTAATAAATTCCTTCGTGTTTCTGAAAATCGATAACAACGCCGGCTTCGCTTGATCGATGAACCATTTGAAGAGTGCGATCGAGAATACGATAATTCCCACTCCAATCATCATCAGCCCACCCATCGCAAGATATCCATATAGATCAAACGGACCTGTAAAGAGGATTTTCAAGATCGCCCCAAAAAATACTCCGATACCACTTGCCAATAAGGAAAAACTAGTAATGATCAATACAAAAGCAATGACTCCAAAGATGAAATAACCGATGATTTTGACAGAGATGCTTAAAACGTCATGTACAATATCATTGTTTTTCTGTCTCACAGCCGCTACGAATTCTTCATCGTCTTCCAAACGACGAACGATATCCCTGACATTTCCTAAATTCGCGACAAAGATCTCTTCACTTTCTCCACCTTCTACAGCGTCTTGAATCAACTCATCATAATAGAAGAGTACTTCTTCGCCTTCGATGTCTCTACGCTTTCTGAGTTCTTCTTTCAATTCTCTAAGAAAATCTTTTCTTCTCATGATTTCCCCCTACCGTAAGATGTAATCGTAGATTTTTCTCATCTCACGAAAATCCTTTTCTGATTGTTTCAGTTTTCTCAAACCCTCGTCTGTAATTCGGTAATACTTTCTTACTCTGGAATTATGAATGGTTTGGTATGTTTCCAACAAACCTTGTTTTTCCAATCTTCTTAATATCGGATATAGTGTCGACTCCGAGATCTCCATTACATCGTTGATCTCCTGATTTATCAGATATCCGTAAGAATCTTCGAATTTCAAGGATGCTAATACCAACAGTTCCAATAATCCTTTTTTCTGTTGACTGTCCATGCAATACCTCCTTACACATAATACTATACATTACACAGTATCGATTGTCAAGGGGTATTTTCACTTTTTTTTGCTTATTTTTTTAAAAAAATAAATAGATGACATCCGCTCTCAAAAAGTCCTACTTCCATTCCATATACCCTCTGAAATCGCATTTATTTCTGGCGGTAATTTCAGTGTGTTATATTTTTTGTAAATATGACACTTCCATATTCATTTTGAACCTTATTTGGCTGTATTGGTACGATAAATATTGATTTTTTACTTGTTTTCGTTTATAATATAGTTGATCAGGTTCGCTATAATCGATTAAATGCAGCCTGATTGAGAACCGTTCTTAGAAAAATGAAAATGAAAAAGTCTAGGCTTCAAACTGTAAGAAAAGAGAGGTATACAACTATGTTTTTCTTCTATGTTGCAATTGGAGTTTTAGGGTTAGGAATTCTGCTCTTTTTCGTAGGATTCCGTGTGATACCGAATGATAAATTGGGTATCGTTGAAAAGCGTTGGTCATTCCAAGGCTCGTTGAAAAGTGAAATCATCGCCTTGAATAAAGAGGCAGGTTTCCAACCTTACGTCTTGCGTGGAGGAATCCATTTCCTGACACCGCTGATGTTCAAGGTCCACATCGTTCCTTTGGTAACCATCCCGCAAGGTGAAATTGCTTATGTATTCGCACGTGACGGTGAAGCGTTACCTGGTACCCAAACACTAGCCAGAGTCGTTAAGGAATCAGATCACTTCCAAAATGTGGTCGGCTTTTTGAAAAACGGCGGACAAAAGGGTATCCAAAGAACCATCATCCGTGAAGGTACTTATGCATTCAACCTAGCTGAATTCGTGATTATCACGAAATCAAAGATCTTTGGGCTCTCGCTGGAACGCGGCGAGAGACAGACAATCGAACAGATGAGCAGTAAAATCCATGACAGAAATGGATTTGATCCGATCATCATAAAAGGTGTTGACGACTTGGTTGGGATCGTAACCGTTCACGACGGTCCGTCCTTGCCACAAGAACATATCGTGGCGATGACCGTAGGTGACGATAGAAACGAACCAGAAACCTATCACAATAACTTCCAGGACATCGAGAAATTCTTGCATGCTGGAGGATTTAGAGGGCGACAATACCAAGTACTCAGTGAAGGTACGTATTTTATCAACCGTATGTTCGCTACCGTTGAGTTGATTCCAAAGACCATTATTCCGGTCGGGTTCGCTGGTGTCGTAATTTCATATACCGGTGAAAAAGGAATCGACAGTTCCGGGGACGACTACAAACACGGTGAATTGGTCGACAAAGGTTACAGAGGCGTTTGGAGAGAAACCTTGTCTCCAGGTAAATACGCATTCAATACCTATGCGGGTACAGTCGTTCAAGTTCCGACAACAAACATCATATTGAAGTGGATTTCCAATGAAGAAGGCGATCATCTCTATGATTCCAATCTCAAGGAAGTCAGCTTGATCACAAAAGATGCATTCGAACCATCCTTGCCACTCAGTGTGGTATTACATATCGACTATCGAAAAGCACCATATGTGATTCAACGTTTCGGTGACATCAAAATGTTGGTGGACCAGACTTTGGATCCAATGGTCAGTGCATACTTCAAAAACATCGGCCAATCCAAGACCTTGATTGAATTACTACAAGAACGTAGCGAAATCCAAGATCTCGCAGCCGATCAGATGAAAGAGAAATTCCTGAGATACAATATCGATCTCGAAGAAGTTCTCATTGGTACTCCTTCTTCCAGCAAACATGACAATAAGATTGAAATCATCTTGTCACAATTACGTGACCGTCAGGTCGCACTGGAACAAATCGAGACCTATAGTCAACAAGAGAAAGCTGCCGTCAAGGAAAGAGAACTCAATGAAGCAATCTCCAAGGCGGAGCAACAACGAGGCCTGACTCAGTCGGAAATCAATATTCAAATTCAAGACAATGCCGGTCGAGCCGAATATCAAAAATCACTGCACGAGGCTGAGAAAATCAAAGCCATCGGTATCGCAGAAGCGGATCGTGAAGCAAAAATCGGTATCGGTAAATCCGTCGCTATCAGTGAGCAAGTAAAAGCGTATGGTGGACCGAAATACCAAGTTCTGCAAGATATCGTCGCCAACTATACCAGAGCAATTGAATCCGGTAAGATTCAAATCGTTCCGAACACCTTGGTCACCATGGGTTCGGGGGAAGACGGCGCGAAAATCAACCCACTCGAAGCATTCATAACGTTGCTATTGTCGAAAGAACTCGATAGTGACAATTCCATATTCAAGAAAAATGAGCCATTAAACAAGACTTTGGAAGAATTCAAAAAGGACTTGTTCGAGGCGAAAACAAAAGCAGTGGAAGCACCCCAAAATGAAGCCAAGAAAAATAGCGCTTCAAAGAGTGCCAAAGAGTCGGATGTGGATTCGGAAATGATTCCGGAACAAAAAGGAAATATGGATCCCGAAACAGCAGAATAAAATTTCATAACTAAAACAAAAGGGATTGCCACTAGCAATCCCTTTACTCTTTATTGTTGTTCTGTTTGCGTTCTTCTTTTTTTACGATAGCGAATGATCATTCCGTAAATAATAATGATAGCCGAATATACCAGCATGACCCAGAGAATATTGAGTGGGTTATTTTGAATATCGAAAATCGATCCCAAGAATACCAAGAACAAGATAATGATGATTCTCGAAGTCAATGTTAAAAATATATATTTCTTCACTTTGATATTGGTCAGTGATATCGCATAATTCAAAATCGAACTTGGTAACAACGGATTGGACAGAATCATCAACATCAATCCGGTATTACCCGAAGCGACGATGTCAATAAACCATTTCCCGTGCTCGCTTTCGTTCACTTTCTTGACGAATTTCGCAGATAAAGTTTCCCGGATGATGGTAAAAATCAAGAACATCCCAAGGAACGAACCCAATGTTGATAGAACAATTGCCAAAATGGTACCAGGCACGGCTCCAAAGGCGATTGCCATCACAGAGATATTAAGCGCGATAATCGCGGTCAAGGGGAGACTTGGGATAATGGCTTCCATGAACGGTAACAACACAGAGAAAAAAGGAGCGACCCAGATGTTCTCCGTGATAAAGGTTTCAATTTTTGCCAACAGGTCATAAATCCAGCCCATTCTGTCTCCTTCTATGAAAAAAGCATCTCTCGATGCTTTCTTTTAAATTATAGCAATTCTCCGAAGTGTTTCAAAGTACGAACCATTTGGTATGTGAATGATGCTTCGTTGTCATACCAAGTGATGACTTTGACAAGTTGTTTTCCATCGACTGTCATGACTTTTGTAGATTGTGCATCAAACAAAGTACCGAATGACATACCGATTGTATCGCTTGATACGATTGGATCTTCTGTGTATCCGACGGTATCGGATTGCGCTGCTTTGACAGCTGCGTTGACCTCTTCAGCAGTAACTTCTTTTCCAAGTTCCACTACAAGGTCCACAACAGAACCAGTGATGACAGGTACACGAAGTGCCATTCCGTCCATCTTGCCTTTTAATTGTGGCAATACCAATCCGACAGCTTTTGCAGCTCCGGTTGAAGTTGGAACGATGTTCGCTGCTGCTGCTCTACCTCTTCTTGCATTGATTCCTTTTTTGTGAGGAATATCAAGAGTTGCCTGATCGTTTGTGTAAGCATGAATGGTTGTCATGAATCCTTTGACGATACCGAAGTTTTCATCCAAGACTTTTGCGATTGGAGCTAAGCAGTTTGTAGTACAAGATGCTGCACTAAGTACTGTTTCAGTTCCAGTCAATGTGTTTTCATTGACACCGAAAACGATTGTTGGGATGTCACCTTTTGCAGGTGCGGAGATAACGACTTTTTTTGCCCCAGCTGTTAAATGTTTGGAAGCTCCTTCTTGTGACACGAAGACACCAGTACATTCCAATACAACATCAACACCAAGTTTTGCCCAAGGAAGGTTTTCTGGATCGCGTTCTGCGTATACAGGGATTTTTGTTCCTTCTACGACAAGATCGCTTCCTTCGAATGATACCGGTTTGCCGTATCTTCCTTGTGAACTATCGTACTTCAACAGGTATGCCAATTGTTCTGCATCTGTCAAATCGTTGATAGCGACGATTTCGAAATCAGTTTGTCCGAACATAATTCTGAATGCCAGACGTCCGATTCTTCCGAATCCATTGATAGCTACTTTTAATGCCATTTATATATATCCTCCTATATTGAATTTCATCGTCTATATTTTACACGAAAAACTGCTTTTTTTCAATTATCTTTAACTATAAAAAACCGTTTTCACTGATTATGACAGTGAAAATCAAAGAAAAAAGCGGTGGCCCGCTTTACTTCACTGCTCTCATTGCTTCCTTTAAGCTTCTCTTGTATTCACAATCGCGTTCCGGAGTATTCTGTTCACACCCGTCGCAATTGATGAATTTACGAAATTCTCTTGGAATGAAGGCGCGAATTTCGTCTTCATTATATCCTGTCTGCATGATCTGTTCGTTGATGA
This sequence comes from Bacilli bacterium, assembly GCA_016935815.1. Taxonomy (GTDB): domain Bacteria; phylum Bacillota_I; class Bacilli_A; order Izemoplasmatales; family Hujiaoplasmataceae; genus 4572-104. Next base: position 16,941 of record JAFGQH010000071.1, read on the forward strand.
TGATTGGACGCTTCAGGATCGTTGGATTCTGGATGATGAAATCAGCCAACTCGGAGAATTTCATTTCTTCTGGTTCCAGATTTGTTTCCTTAAATACTTTCGACCGTGTGGAGATGATATCTTCAAATCCATTCTCGGAATATTTCAACATATTGATAATATCATTTCGTGTCAGTTTGATACCAATGATATTCTTTTCACGGTACTCGATTTTATGGCTGTCAAACCAGCGTTTTGCTTTACGGCAAGAAGAACAACTTGAACTTGTATATAGTGTAACCATGTGTTCGCCTCACTTTCCAGTTTCATTATAGCATAACCTTATTTATTATATCATAATGTGAACAAAATACTACACTATTTTTTCTGAATAATGTATAATAAAGAAAGACAAAATCAGGAGGATTAACTATGAAATGGGATCTTACATACCTCTATCCAAGCTTAGAAGCTTGGGAAGAAGGGTATCAAAAAACAGTTGAAATCATCGAGAAACTCGCCACTTACAAAGGCAAACTCGGTGATTTTGAACAATTCAAAGCATATTTCGCATTGCAACAAGACATTCAATCTGTTGGTCTGAAGACCTATCAATATGCTTCATTGCTTTCCGATTTGGATAAGAAAAACGCTGAGAATTCAGCTCGTTTACAACGTATTCAAATCGCCTTTTCCAAATTGCAACAAGCAACCGCATTCGAAGAACCGGAATTGATTGCACTTGGGAAAGAAACCGTACTCGGATACATCGATCAAGACAAGAGTTTGGAAGAGTTTCGCTTCGGACTTGTGAAATTGTTCCGCAGACAAGAACATATCTTGGATGATAACTCCGAAACACTCTTGGCAAATTTCTCGCAATTATTGAATTCTGGAAGAGCACTGTATTCTTCTCTTACCGTAGCCGATATGGAACCAAGTGACATCATGCTTGAAAACGGTGAAATCACTACGATAACGAATTCCAATTATCGTTCTTATATCCAAAAGTCGGATTCCGAAAAAGAGCGCAAAGAGATCTTCGAATCGGTATTCTCTTATTATGAAGCTCACAAGAATACCTATGCAAGTATTTATAAGACCGTTTTGGATTCGGATTACGCAAACATGAAGGCAAGAAAATACAATTCTTCACTGGAATCCTATTTATTCAACAATGCGATTCCTGTAGAAGTGTATCATTCCTTGGCAAATGTGGCGAAAAACAATACCGCCATCATCAAACGTTATCTGGATTTGAGAAAGAAACATTTGGGATTGTCGGAAACGCATACGTATGATCGTTTCTTGCAACTGGCAAAAGACAATAGAGAATATGAATTTGAAGATGCGAAGAAACTCTTCTTCCGTTCCATTCGTCATTTCCCACAGGATTTTCAAGATAAGGCAAAAGAAGTATTAAGAGATGGTTTCGTAGATGTCTTTGAACAATCCGGAAAACGCACGGGTGCTTATTCCAGTTCGATGCCGAATTTACATCCATATATCCTGTTGAATTATTCCAAGACATTATCAGATGTCTTCACCGTATCACATGAAGCGGGACATTCTATGCATTCGATGTACGCTTCAGAAACCCAACCGACGTCCTTGCAGAACTACACGATTTTCGTAGCCGAAGTCGCATCCACATTCAATGAACATAACCTTTTGGATTACATCATCAAAGAAAGTGATGCTTCCAAAGCCGAAAAGATCGCTTTATTGCAAAGTGCAATCGACGATATCATGAGCACTTTCTATCGTCAAACATTATTTGCAATCTATGAGCTCGAAGCTCATAAATTGGTAGAAACCAACCAACCGATTACGGCAGATGCTTTGAGTAAAATCATGATTGATTTATACGACCACTTCTATGCTATCGATATCAAGAAGGAAGAAGTGAAAGAATATGTCTGGGCTTATATCCCTCACCTCTTCTACACTCCGTTCTATGTCTATCAATACGCAACCAGTTTCGCCGCTTCACTTAAGATTTATGAAGACGTCAAGAACAACAAACCACAAGCATTTGACAAGTATTTGGGCTTGTTGAAATCAGGTGGTTCCAACTTCCCTGTAGAACAACTGAAAGCAGCCGGTGTCGATTTGACAAAAGAGGATGCATTCTTGGCAGTCGTAAATCGTATGAATGAATTGGTAAATGAACTTGAAGAAGTTTTAAATTCATGATATAATCATATCAATAAAAATCTTTGATATGGAAGAGTACCATTTCTGACCCGTTTTAGAGAGAGAACATTAGGTGAAAGTTCTTATGGCAGGAAATGCGAATGGACCATGGAGTAGTGCCAATCACACTCGTCTCCCGCGTTAAGGGATAAAGCGCCAGTTATATACTGGAACTAAGGTGGTACCGCGATAATAAATCGTCCTTTTCATAAGGACGATTTTTTTATTCATAAGGAGGGATAGTTATGAAACGCATCGTATCAGGAATCAAACCCACCGGGACTCTCACATTAGGGAACTATCTCGGTGCAATCAAACAATTTGTCAAACTCCAGCAAAAAATGACGGACTGCGAGTTTTATTTGTTCATCGCCGACATGCATGCCATCACCACAAGGCAAGTACCAGCAGAACTCAGAAAAAGGACGTTAGATATCGCAGCCATGTATTTGGCTTGCGGACTCGATCGAGAGCGGACCGTGCTTTACATCCAATCCGAGATCCCGCAACAAACAGAACTGGGATACATTCTTCAGTCAAACGTGTATATGGGAGAACTCGAACGTATGACACAGTATAAGGACAAAGTCGCAAAGCAAGAGACGTCCATCACTTCTTCTTTGTTTACTTACCCGGCTTTGATGGCCGCAGACATCATCTTATATGATGCCGATTATGTCCCAGTCGGAGACGACCAGAAACAGCATTTGGAATTGACAAGAACCATCGCTCAACGTTTCAACAATTACTATGGTGATTTCTTCACGGTACCGGAGCCATTGATTCCAGAAGTCGGAGCGAGAATCATGGATCTGCAAAATCCCGAAAAGAAAATGTCGAAATCAGATGAAAACGACAAGGGTTATATTTCCATGTTTGACGATGAAGCATCCATTCGTAGAAAAATACGATCCGCCGTAACAGATTCTTTTGGGATCATTCGGTTCGATCCTGAAAACCAACCTGGCCTTGCCAATCTTTTAACGATATATGCCAGTTGCACTGATCAGAGCATCGAAGAGATTAAAGATCAATACCAAGACAAGAGCTATAAAGAATTCAAAGACGATTTGGCAGAGGTAGTTGTCGGAGTATTGAAGCCGATCCATGACGCATATCAAACCATCGTGAAGTCTCAAGAGTTGCAAGATATTCTGGATCATGGAAGAGATATCGCATCGGATTATGCCTTCAAAAAAATGCGCAAATGCAAACGCAAAATCGGGGTTGGCAGAAAATAAAAAACAAAGTCGAGTTCAGTAGAATTCGACTTTTCCTTTTATTCTTGTTTCTCTGCTTTGGTTTGAAATTTATGTTTTGTAAAAAACATGTTGTAGACGAAGAAACCGACCATAATCACGCTGATCAAGATAAACATCCATTTCATGCTCTGATCGGCAATGAATCCGAGTAAAGGAGCGAAGACTACAACTAGTAGCGAAGTCATTTGCGATTCGACAGACAATACGCTTGCACGTTTCCCTGGATCACTTGCGTTTCCAACCAGTTCCACCATCAACGGTCTTCTAATATTCAACAGAACATAGAAGAGGATGAAAACTCCGAACACGACAAAGATGTTGTGCAGGAAGAACGCGATCACAAACATGATGATTGCTGAAAACAGCCATGTCATGTTGATGACAGTACGACTGTCTGTTTTCGCAACAACCTTATGTGCGTTTTTGGACGAGAAACTGCTGATCAGATAGATGATTGCATAGATGATACCCAAATAGATTGTTGAATTCTGATCATCGGTATATCCAGCCAATAATACATACCCTACCGGAATGGCCAAAATGATCGGTTGGACATAATCTTTGATGCTTTTGAATCCGGCTTGATAACTGGATGCTTCGATCAAAAGTCGTCTTACAGGTTTGCTTTTGAACACGTATTTGATCGATTGATAGCTTTCGTATAGGAATTCTTTGAGATTGAAAGTGGATGATTGTCTTTGATTTAGATAGTTAGGATAACTGACAATCAACAACAAGTCGATTAGATATGGAAGGATCGACAAGAGGAATAGATATCGAAGATAATCCAATGAAAGGTCCTTGAAAATGATGATGAGTGCGATTGCAATCAGACTCATCGCCATGGATCCTAGTTGAGACATCGCTCTGGTACTTCCATAAATCTTGGTCTTGGAAGAACCGATTTCATTGTGATCCAGGTATTGCATAATCATCGCTTTATGAGTTCCTGAGCGGAAAGCTTCTCCTAACCCGAACAAGACCATTGCGATAATGAAGACATAGAAGGCTCCTCCAATAAAGAAGATCACGAAGGAGGAGATATAGAACAAGAAACAAACAACAAGCTCGAGCTTCTTTCCATAGCGGTCGGCGATGACTCCCGAAGGAATCTCGAAAATATAGATGATCGCTTCCCGAATCGAGATCAATAGCCCGACTTCAAGCAAAGAAAGATGGTATACCGATAGGAAATAGATATACATATAAGGTTCGAAAAAACGCAGATTCTTCAAGAACCCGTACATTCCAAATTTGAATATCTGCATTTTATGATGTTTATCCGTCATTTACAAATCCCTCTTTTTCCAAAAAAAAATCATATTGCACCAAAAAAGTCGGTGAAATATGATTGATTGAATCATTTACTTATTTCATCTCATTGATATCATTGATCACTCTGGTGATTGCTTTATATGCGTCTTCTTCATCTTTTCCATTGAAAGTAATCTTGATGTTCTTGTTTGCTGGAACACCAAGTGACATGACGCCCATGATCGATTTCAGATTCACTTTTCGTTCATCGAATTCCAAAATCATCTCGGATTGAAAACTATTGGCTTTAGAAACTAATTTGGTCGCAGGTCTTGCATGTAGACCATTCTCATAAGTAATCTTGTACTTACCAACTATCATATAATTTCCTCCGTATTATTTCACTACTTCAATCAATCTATCTGCATTGAATGGAAAAATCAATTTTACATTGGATCCGGATACAAATACTCCTGTCGCTCCAAGCTTTTTGATTCCCTCCAAATTACAGGCTTCCACCTTTTTTAAAGCAAATGTGAATCTTGAACCTTCTTTGCTAATATCCGTAATATTGTCTTTACCGCCAAAAAGTTGGATGATGGTATCAATCTCTTCGTCGGATACCAACAATTCCTTCGCTTTCGGTTTATAAAAATAGATAAAATAAAAAGCTACACCTATGATCAGAACGCACAGAATAACAGGCCACCAGTAATTGTCATTCAGCCAGTCCAAGTAAGTAGGTTCTTCAAAAAACAACAACCTCATCATTCTAACACCTCTTTGTTATTTTACCACAAAAAATCATTGTTGAAATAATTTCTATGAAAAAAAGTAAAAAAGACAGTAAAAAGTTGCAAATTAGCCATTCCTAGTATATAATTTACAGGAAGGAACGTGATAGAGTGAGACAAATTGTAGAAGCAATTATTGAAATCCCTATGGGGACCAACAACAAGTATGAAGTAGACAAAGCTAAAAACCGCATTAAATTAAACCGCGTTTTGTATTCCAAGATGACCTATCCGGCAGAATACGGATTCATCGATAAAACCCTGGCGGAAGACAATGATCCGCTGGACATTCTGGTACTTGCCACAACAAAGACATTTCCGGGCTGCATCGTCGACGCCAGAGTCATCGGCTATTTGGATATGATCGATTCAGGCGAACATGATCAAAAGATAATCGCAGTTGTGAACGCAGATCCGAGATTTGATGATATCAATGAGATTTCGGATATCAAGGAATTACAACTGAAAGAGATCAAACTCTTCTTCAGCAATTACAAGATATTAGAGCCTGGACACCATGTGGAAGTTTTGAGCTACTATCCAAAATCAAAAGCTGTCGAATTGATTGAACAATGTCAAAGAGCGTATACCGAACATCTGAAGAGCAAAATGTAAAGAGACGAACAGTCTCTTTTTTTATGCCAGAAATGAGTTTAAACAAAAGAATAATCGAGGTGATACGAACCATTGTTCCATAAAAAAAGCCATCATCTATGGCTTTATTTTCATACGAAAGGTAACAATATCTTGTATCAATTTTCTTGGCAATGGAACTCCCACTTGAAATTGTATGGTTCCCTTGCTGGTTTTGTAAGGAGACAACTGCTCTTGAAAATGAAGGATCGCGTCCGGATGAGGATACAATCCGACATGATGTTTGAATCCACCGATCATGATTTTCTGTTTCATATTGGCTTTTGGAACCAGTTCAAAAGATGGAACACCATAAGAAAAGGATTCAATTGCATTGGGCAGAACATCCAAAATGATTGTTCTGAGTTCATTCAAAAGATACTTGACTTCTTCTGATTGAGCAGCCGAGTAATCGTTGAAACTGGAATGTTTTGTCATAATCTGGTCATTCACTCTCTGGATTTTTTTCCTTTACGATATCTTTGATCTCCTGCTCCAATTCTTGTTCTTCCTCAGAGGTTTTTATCATCATGGACTTCTTGACGATGCTTTTGATTCGTTTTGCCTGATTCGTCTTGAGAGGCCGTTCTTTCTTATGTGTCTTTTTCGGTCTCCAACTTAGAAACAAAATCCAATATATGAGGTACAGTACTGCTGCAGGAATACTAAGAGCCAAGACCAGGAGAATGATCACGAGTATCAATATGAAGTAAAAAAGCGTTAACAACAATTCCAAAATAAACATCAGATCACCTCTTTGTCGAATGATATCAATCATATCAACACTTTTCATTCGAAAAGCATTTGATTGATATCGTAATCTTACCATATTTTCAAAAAATCTTCTATGAGTCATTCTTTTTTTATTTATTTGGGAAATAATAATCTAAGGATGGACATACCATTTTGGGACTACTTTTTGGAGATTATCATACCAGTCAAGAACCGTTTTCGCCAGTTGGTACATGATTGTTACTTCTCCTTCACCAAAAGGGATCGACCAAGGAAGAGATGACAATGCATTGCAAGATACATACAAGGCCATCAATTGCCAAAACTGGTTTGGCACTACCCCATCAAAGTATCCATCCACCATCCCCGATGCGAAGAAAGCAGAATCCTGAGCAGACCATACGATACGGTTGAATTCCTCCCATGGGTCGCCAAAATCATTTCTATTGAAGTCGATCGCTACAAGTTTTTCATTCGCATCAATCATGATGTTTCCACTATGATAATCTCCATGTTGAAAGACTTGTGGTCGATCTTTGATCCAATCTCTATTGGTGTTGACAAAATCGATGAACAACTCTCCATTCGGATATTTCAGATTACAGTTTTGATAGTTCCGGATCACTCGATCTATCTTTGCGCTATAGCGTTTTTCCCACTCATCGATTGTATCTGGTGCTTCAATGAAATGCAAGTCCTTCAAAATCTTTCCCGACTCGATTCCCAACAAGTATTGCTTCTTGGGACTGAATTCACCGATGCGCTTCTCAAGCAAGTCACCTTCGATCCATTCCCATATGGAATACACCCCTTTGTCGTTTTCTCCATATTCGATCAACTTGCACATAGGTGCGCCAGAATCAGACAATTGCTGCATCATGTCGAATTCGATTCTTTTGCTTTCATAATCACAGTTTTCACAAATACGAAGCAGATACTTCTTGCTATCCTTTTCCACACAATATTTTTTGTCATGAGACCATCCATCATGGATTTCAAATGCAAGTCTATAGCTCAATATTTCCAAATTGTATCCACCTTCTTTGTCTTGCATTTCTAAAATCTGATCTTAAAAACATTGTTAGTAGTAAACCTATTTTGATTCTCGCATAAATCCGCGATAATTCTTGCAATATCATTCGGTTTGATGACTCCCATATTGAGAGGTTCATCCATTTCGTCGATTGATGAATATCCTTCTACTGGACCCGGAGCTATCAAATTGATTGTAATGCCATCTTTCCATGCTAAATCGACATAGGAAAGCAATAAGTTTGTTCTATTCTGTTTGGCTCTATTATATGAGTATGAAGGTGATGGTAAGTCTGTATTCGAAACCATACCAATAATCGTACCATTATGTCTCTTTCTCATATCAGCTAAACAAAGAGGTACTAGTTGCATAACGGGAAGAACCTCTCTCAAAATATTGTCTTCTAGCCATTCTTTATCATGATCGTTTAGGGTATCCACTTGGAAGTCAGACCCAGGGCCAATGTATAACACATCGATTCTACCGAATGAAAGTAGTGTTTTTCTAACAAGACTTTGACAACCGTCTTCCAAAAAGATATCCTCCTGAATTAATACAACGTCAGAATACCTCTGTAAAAGCTCAAACGTCTCTTTTGCCTTGCTGTCATTCGATCGATAGTTAAGAGCTATTGAATACCCTCTTTTACTAAGTTCAAACGCTACGCTTCTACCGATTCCATTTCCGGTGCCACCTGTTATCAATGCTACTTTTTTCATAATACCACCTCAATTCAAAGTAGAAATCATATATATTTTACCACAAAAATAAATAAAAATCACTACCGATTAAAGATAGTGATTTTTCATCAAAAATCAAAAATGTCTTGAAGAAAAGAAGCCTTATGATTGCTTTTGATGAGCGATTTCTCCATTGACGAACACGTATTCTGTTTTTGTCATATAATGCAAAGGATGTCCATCCCAAATAACGATATCCGCATCTTTACCGACTTCAATGGAACCGACTCTGTCTTCCACGTGATTGATTCTGGCAGCTTCGATTGTGACGGCTTTCAAAGCAGATAATTCATCCAAGCCCTCTCTGACAAAGATACCGACTTGCGTCAAGGCGTTTGCCAAATGAATGACAGGATGATCTGTCATGATTGCGAATTGAACTCCGGCATCCTTCAATACTTTCCCAGATACAAAAGATTTGTTTCTGAGTTCGTATTTGGATTTGGATCCCAAAGTAGGACCAATGATAACAGATTGATTATGAGCCTTCAAGTAATCTGCAATCAAGTATCCTTCTGTCGCATGTTCAATCGATGCATTCAATCCGAATTCTTCGATAATACGGATTGCAGTAACGATATCGTCTTGTTGGTGAGCATGGATTTTAACAGGGAATCCATCAAACACTCTTGCCAGTGATTCGTTTTTAGCGTTAAAGTCTGGTTTCTTGACTTCTTTGTTAGCTGCCAATCCTTCTTCATACTCATTCAATTTTTCCTTGTATTCTTTCGCCTTCGTAAGGGCTTCACGAATTAAAGCTGCTGACCCCATTCTTGTAGAAGGAGATTGTGTGCGATGTCCGTAAACCCTTTTTGGATTCTCACCCAAAGCCATTTTCATGCTGGATTCAGTGACTAGGATCATATCATCCATGGTTTTTCCATACGTCTTCATGACACAGAATGTACCACCGATCAGGTTTGCACTACCGGGGCCGGTACATACCGTAGTCACACCAGATTCCAAACTTTCTTGGAATGCAACGTCCTGTGGTTTGATGGCATCGATCGCTCTTAGTTCCGGAGTGATTGGTGAAGTCATTTCATTTCCATCAGCGCCTTCGAATCCAATCGATTCTTCATAGATACCTATATGGCAGTGGGGATCCACTACCCCTGGAGTCACGTAGTTTTTCTTTGCATCAATAACCGTTGCTTTTGGAAAATCCTTTTCATTGATTTTGCCAACTTTGGCGATTTTCCCGTTTTCCACTAAAATGTCGGTTACTTCATAATTCACATCAGCCATGCTGACGAGATTCGCATTCTTTATTAAGTACATTATTCTTCTCCTATTCTCTTTACTATATTGATTAAGGCTTGTGCCCCTTTGATTAACGCTGTTTCATCAATTTCAAATTTGGGGTGATGAATTGGATAATTGTATCGATCTTTGTAGCCGACTCCGAGCCATGCCATTGCACCTTTTTTGTGGTTGACATAACGAGAGAAATCTTCCGCTCCCATGGAAGGGACTGTGAGTACAATCACATTCTCTTCACCAAAGATGTCGGCAGCGACTTCTTCGAATTTGATTGCTTCGCTCTTGGTATTAATCAAAGCATCATACTCTCTTATATATTTGACTTCAGCTGTCCCACCATGTGCCTCCGCGATTCCTTTGGCAACTTGACGAAGTTCTTTTTCGAACATTTGTCTGATTTCTTCTTTATAAGTTCTGACCGTTCCTAACAATACCGCCTTTTCGGGGATGATGTTATGAGTGGTTCCAGCTTTCACTTGGGCAATTGTGATGACCCCTTTTTCCATTGGGTCTTTCTTACGAGATACGATGCTCTGTACGGCGTTGATAAACTGTGCCTGCATCACAATCGGGTCGATTCCCAAATGAGGATAGGCTGCATGCGCTCCTTTACCGATGAATTTGACTTCCAAGGTATCAGCGCTTGCCAAAGCCTCGGCTTCACTGATCAGGAATGTTCCAGCCACATCCGCTCCTGAGACGTGCAAAGCGAAGAATGTATCGACATCATCCACTTGGCTGCTCGCTACTACTCCTAAAGCTCCACCTGGATTTGGTCCCTCTTCCGCTTCCTGGAAGATAAGTTTCACAGTCCCTTTCCATTCATTTTTGTGTTCGGAAAGGTATTTTGCCGCTCCCAACAACATTCCGGTATGTGCATCATGGCCACATGCATGCATTTTACCATCATTTTGAGATCTGAATTCCAAATTGGTTTCTTCTTGAATTGGGAGAGCATCAAAATCGGCACGTAAACCAACCGTTGGACCTTCTCCGTTTCTGATAACACCGATTACAGAATTCTTACCGATATGAGGATGATGTTGAATCCCTAATTCCTTCAGTTGTTTTACAACATAATCATGGGTTTTTGTGCAATGAAATCCGAGTTCTGGATTTCGATGCAGATGTCTTCTGTTTTGAATGATATATTCTTCTAATTCTTTGCAGACATTCATTATGCAGCACCTTCTTTCAATTCGATTTTTGATAATTGCTTACTTGCGACAAAACCGACAATCACAGCGATAGCCCCTGCGAGCAATACCCACCAATTCGAGCCGATGTATCCGAACACATTCGAATAAATCGGTGTCTGATTGGTAAAATCAGCTGCGGTGGCAGGGTCGCGAATCTCAAAGAACATTGCGATGATGCTAGCGATGATAAATCCGAGAATTGCGTAGTAGGTTTGTACTTTATAGTGTTTTAACACATATTCGATCAATCGACTGATGAGAATGATTCCGACCGCAGCACCAAGCGCGAATGGAATGATGATTTCCAGGTTATACAATAGATTGCCAAAGTCGAGGATGTTTCCAACAACATTGGATACAATTGCGGTATAAAACCCAAGAACAATGAGCAATGCAGATCCGGAGATCCCCGGAACAATCATTGTGGCAGAAGCCACCATCCCCAGGAAGAATACCAAGATAAGATTACCAACGGAAATATCTATTGTTTCTACTGCAGTAGTGGTTCTGACTTTTCCAAAGATGATTAGTAATATGATTAATGAAAATGCAAAAGCAAACGATAATATGCTTGCGACATTCGGTTTTCCTCCCTCGGTTTCCGTATAAATCTGTTTGATTCCGCCTAGGATCAAACCGATAAAGAATCCGATTACGATAAAGGAATTCCATTCCAAAAGAAGACCAAACAGCTTAGCCAAAGCAACAATGCTAATGCCGATTCCCAAGAACAATGGACCCAAAAACATCAGACTCTGTTTGAATTCTTTGAAGATGTTTCCGATCGAGTGTAAGAGTTTCTTATACACTCCCAGATAAATCGCCAAAGTACCACCACTTACTCCAGGAATCACGAATGCGATTCCGATGATGAATCCTTTTGCGACCAATATCAACAATTGCAATAGTCCTGCCATAATATCACCTATCTATCAAAGCGTCGCCAATCAAATCGTATTGGAACGCTGATTTTATTTTTACGTCTATATAGTCGCCAATTTGATGCTCCAATTTTGACTGAAAAACAATCATACCGTCGATATCATCCGGAGCGAATGCATAGCTTCTGCCATAATAGAAATGACTCTCCGGATCGTATGCCTCCACAATTGTTTTGTGAATCGTATTTTTCTGCATCCGATTGCGTTTTCTGGAGATCGTTTGCTGGAGTTTCATGATTTTGTCCAGACGCTCTTGTTTGACTTCTTCTTCAATCTGATCAATGAACTTGTAAGCTGCAGTGTCTTCCTCAGGAGAGTAAGCAAACACTCCCAAGCGGTCAAATTCGAATGTTTCCGTAAAATCATAGAGATCTTGGAAATCTTCTTCTGTTTCACCAGGAAAGCCCACGATGTATGTGGTCCGAATGATAGCATCTGGGATTTCTTTGCGAATTCTGTTTAAGAGTTCGACAATGAATTCCTTGTTTCCTCTTCGATTCATTCGTTTCAATAATCTGGATGAAATATGTTGAATCGGGATATCGAAGTAATTTGCGACTCTGTCATTTGTCTTGATTTCCTGAATCAATTCATCCGTGATTTCATCAGGGTATAGATATAAAATCCGTACCAATCCAACGCCGTCGATCTGAGAAGTTCTTCGCAACAATTCTGGCAACAACGAACGTTTTTCTGGATTCAAATCATATCCATAGCGAGTGGTGTCTTGTGAAATCAGATTCAATTCTACAGCACCTTGCTCCACCAAGTCTTTACATTCACTTAAAATGGAATCCATCGGACGTGATCGAAATCTCCCTCGGATCAAAGGAATTGCGCAATAGGTGCAATTGTTGTTGCACCCTTCGCTGAGTTTCACATATGGCGTAAATATGGATCCGGTCAATAATCTGTTTTCATACTTCAAGGCGTTGAATTTTAATCCTTGGTCATAGAAAAGTTCATCCAAAATCAAGTGGATCTTTGGATATTCTGCCAAAGTGATGATGCGATCAATAAACGGCATCTCTTTCCGCATTTTTTCTCTGTACCGCTCTGCATAGCATCCGGTCACAATCAGTTTTTTACCAAACTCATGCATCTCATTTACAGTTTCGATGGTTTCTTGTTTGGCGGATTCGATAAATCCGCAAGTATTGATGAATATCGCATCTGCCTGATTTGGATCATTGACCACTTCACAACCGGCATCCGTCAATATTTTTAGTATCATTTCAGAGTCTACTAGGTTTTTTGCGCAACCTAGACTGATAAAGCCAATCTTCATAGTTACCTCGACTTTCAAGTTATATTATATACGTTTTCTTTTTGCATTAAAAGAAAAAAGAGGAAAAATCCTCTTTTTAGGTTGGTTGATTTAGGAACTGGGAGTTGTACAGGTCGGCATAAACGCCATTCTTTTCCAACAATTCTTTATGGTTTCCTTGTTCCACGATCGCACCCTCATTCATGACTAGAATCAAGTTTGCATTCTTGATAGTGGACAATCTATGGGCGATGACAAAGCTGGTTCTGCCTTCCATCATGTAATCCATTGCATTTTGAATATAACTCTCTGTTCTGGTATCTACCGAACTCGTCGCTTCATCCAAAATCAGGATTTTCGGATTGCAAAGAATGGCTCTGGCAATCGTTAACAACTGCTTTTGTCCTTGTGAAATATTTGCGGCATCTTCTTTCAATACCGTGTCATAGCCTTGTGGCAAGGTTTCGATAAAGTGGTGTACATGCGCTTGTTTACAAGCTTGAATCACTTCTTCATCGGTTGCGTCACGGCGTCCATATTTGACATTGTCTTTGATTGTCCCGGCGAACAACCAAGTATCTTGAAGCACCATTCCGAAGAGTTTTCTCAGGTTGGTACGTTTGACATCAGTTGCTTTGACACCATCGATCAAAATGTTACCGTTGCTGACCTCATAAAATCTCATGAGCAGATTGACCAAAGTGGTTTTTCCTGCCCCTGTTGGTCCGACAATCGCGATTTGTCTACCTGGATATACTTCCAGATTCAAATCTTCGATCAGATGTTGTTCTTCCGTATAGGAGAAATCGATATCTTTGAATTCAACGTGACCAGTGAAATCGGATTCAGGGAATTCTGCCAAATCTTGTTCTGGAATCTCTTCCACTTGATCCAACAATTCGAAGATGCGCTCTGCACCGGCAACGGTGGATTGCAATTGATTGATGATTCCAGCGATATTCAAAATCGGATTGACAAAAGATCTTTGGTAAGAAATAAAGATCGTGATATCACCAATGAGCAGTGGTATTGTGGCTCCAGCCAGAATACCTCCGACAAACACGACTGCGACATAGCCGATATTGGAGATGAACTCCATCAACGGACGAATCAATCCACTGAGGAATTGAGCGTCTCTTGCAACATCGGTCAAGTCTTGGTTGATCTTCTCGAATTCTTGATAAGATTCTTCTTCTTTGCCGAATAATTTGACAACAGTGCTTCCACTGAAGGTCTCTTCGATGTTACCATTCAAAGATCCCAAGAAACGTTGTTGTTTGATGAATTTGGATTGAGATTTCTTCGCAATGACTTTGGTAAATACCACGTATAACGGTAATATCAAAATCGCAATCAAAGCGAGTTGCCATGATATGATGAACATCATAACCAAGACCCCGACAACCATGAAAACAGATGAAATCAAACTGATCAAGGTCTGTTGGATTGAGTTTGTCACGATATCGACATCGTTTTGGAACATGGACAGGATATTTCCGGTTTGTTCCGAATCGAAGTATTTGATTGGCAATGTTTCCAATTTGTCTCTCATCGTTCTGCGGAACTTACGACCCAATGTCACTGATACTTTGTTACCCATGACAGAAGCTACGATTTCCACAACATAACGGACTCCATACAGTACCAATATGATAATGAAATAAGTAAGAATGTTTGTCTTGGCCTCATCGAAAGTAATTGTACCGGTGATGAAACCTTGCATATCATTCATGATATGTCTTGTATAGTTCGGAGCGATAACAGCTACCGCAACGACGATAGTGATAAAGATGGCGATGAACAACATTTGGACTTTGAAATCAGAGATATAACTTACTAATCTAGCGACAGTCCCTTTGAAGTCTTTCGCTTTCTCTTGAGGTGTGCTGAGTGCCCAGCCTGGGCCTCCGCCTCCTCCTCTACGTCTTGCTCCGCCTGGTCTTGGGGTCATCGGTTTTTGAGCATTGTTATTTTGGTTTTCTGGTTTGTTTCTTTTTTCTTCGCTCATGCCAATTCCTCCTCATCCATCTGAGACAACGCGATTTCACGATAGACATCGCAGTCTTTCAATAATTCTCTATGTGATCCATAACCGACAATCTTACCTTCTTGCAAGACAACGATTCGATCTGCATCCATAATAGTTCCGATGCGTTGCGCAACGATAAATACGGTTGCGTCTTTAACGTTTTGTTTCAACGCTTTTCTTAGATTCGAATCGGTTTTGAAGTCGAGGGCACTGAAACTATCATCGAAAATATAGATTTTTGGTTTTCTGACGATACTTCTGGCAATCGAGATCCGTTGTTTCTGACCACCGGAGAAGTTGACTCCTCCTTGTTCGACTTCAGCGTTGTATTTCGCTTCTAAGGATTCAATGAAATCTTTTGCTTGAGCGATTTCGGCTGCTTCAGCAATTTCTTCATCGGTTGCATTTTCTTTTCCGAAGGCGATATTGTCTCGTAAAGTTCCGGAGAACAATAATGCCTGTTGAGGTACAAATCCAATCAGCGAACGTAGCTTGCTGAGTTTGATGTCCTTGATTGGAACCCCGTCAATTGTTAGAGATCCCGCTGAGATATCGAACAATCTCGGAATCAGATTGACGATAGTGGACTTACCGGAACCGGTAGAACCGATAATTGCGATTGTCTCACCTGGTTTTGCAGTAAGACTGATATTGCAAAGTACATCGGTTTCCGCTTCCGGAAAACGGAAGTTGACATCGTCGAAGACGACTTCACCTTTAAACTCGTAATCATTATACTCTTCACTACCGGTATCAAATATTGTTGTTTCTGTTTTCAGTACTTCTTTGATACGGTTGGCTGTAACTTGAGCTCTTGGATACATGATGAATGTCATCGTCAACATCAAGACACTGAACATAATTTGCATCGAGTACTGGAAGATTGCGGAAATATTCGCAATTCCTTGATAATCGATAATAGTGCTGCTAAAAACTAAATTGTAAGCAGTATATAAAATACCTACCATGACGACGTTGAATACCAAATTGACAGATGGATTCAAAACAGCCATGATGCGTCCTGTCTTAAGTTGAAGATTGTTCAAATCGATATTTGCTTCTTCAAAGCGTTCGACTTCTTGATCTCCTTGTCCGAAGGCACGGATGACTCTGACACCATTGATACTTTCTCTAGTAACCATCGTCAAGCGGTCGATCTTCTTTTGCAATTGTTTGAACAGTGGTGCTACAAATACGAAGACCACGGCAATCAAGATAAAGAGTGTCAAGACGCCGATTCCCAATGATCCGGTCAGACTAGCACTTTTGCGAAGCGCAAAGATGACACCCCCGATCATCATGATCGGTATTTGCAATACCATCCTAAGCAGCATCATCATAAAGTTTTGCACTTGTGTGACATCGTTGGTTGCTCTTGTGATCAATGTCGATGTTCCAAATTTGGATGTTTCCGCTACTGAAAGTGCATTTACCTTTTTATAAAGGTCACTTCTTAAATCGCGGCTGACATTGGTTCCAATGCGACTGGATATCTTCATCAATGCAATTGCTGCCAGAGAGGAAACGAAGGTAACTCCCAACATGATCGCAGAATACTTTGCAATCACAGTAAAATCAGAAACCTGTTTTACAGAACAAGTGTCAAGCAACGGATCACAACTGGTACCTGCGGGCATGGTGTACCATACACCATTCACCTCTGTGGAATATTCCGCACTGATTCCTTCTCCTAAGATCTTACTCATATAATCCGGTAGCAACAATCCGCTGATAGCGATCGCTGCGACCAATAGAAACACTACTATTACGCCCTTCCAATAAGGCTTTAAGTAACTAAACATCAATTTCATTTATCATATCCTCCTCGCCATAATATTCTCGTAATAAATGATACATCTTTTTCGTCAGATTGGTGAGGACCATACGATCTTCATCTGTGATGACAGTATCAATCAAGTCATCCCAATCGGTAAATATCTTATGTACCTTGTCTTTCAACTCAATCCCCTTTTGTGTGACTGAAAGCAAGTATCCGCGTTTGTCATCCGGATTGGTTTCTTTGATGATGTATCCATCTTTTTCCAATTGGTTGATTGCACGGGTCGTATGTGATTTGTGAAACGGCAATTCCGCTATCAAGTCATTCATCTTCATCTTTCCGGCTTTGGAAATACGGTGCAAATAAGGTGCTTCCGCTCTAGATATTTCCAATTCTTTAAAATGTTCATCCAGAAAACGATGATGATACTTGGTGATCAAATAATCATACTCAGTTTTTGGCATACCAATGGCTCCTTTCCTAGTGTACATTAAACAGTATAAACTCATTTAGTTGCGTTGTCAACTATTTTATTTCAGAAAAAAATCAGTTTCGGTGTGAAACTGATTTCATGTTTTAATTTGAGGTTTTTACCACGTCGATCATCGATGTGATATCATCGACGAAATCAGATGGTAAAGAAGTCAGAGGATAATAAGTTCCTTCTGCATTCTTATTATAATATGTCAAATTCGCATATGCCCAGTTGTGGTAAAAAGAATCTGTATCATCGATATGAGAAACAATCACGTCATATGCTTCATTGGTTGGAACAGCATAGCCGACGGATTCTGCATTCAATGCCATGATTTCCGGATCTAGCAAGAAGTTGATGAATTTATGCGCCGCGTCCAAATTAGTAGCTGTATAAGGAATCACCATATTGTCGATAAAGACGATGGTTGTGTCTGGAATATAGATATTGAAGTCCGCTGTGATTTCTTCGATGGTGCGTTCCTCATCCAATTGTATGTATAAACGATCTAGGAAGTCACCAGTATAAACAAATGCCATATCCAAGTTTCCTGCTTCAACATCTTTTTTCAACTGATCATCGCCCCATTGTGAAAAGTTGGCACCTTCCAAAACAGTTTGAGCATCAGACAGGAATGTTGCGCTGTATTCATTAGGACTGTGACCCAAATAAATCATTGCGGTTGCGTATGCGTCTTGAGGAACATCATACATCGCTCTGGATGCATTAGGAAAATAATCTGTTGAATTGAAAAACACTTCCCAACCATATTGGTTCAAAGCTTCTTCCAAACCATCCACGCGATTATTATAGATGATTCCGTAAGTACCCCAGAAATATGGCACTGCATATTCTGAATAGTCAACAGTATGACCGGTTCTTGCCAATGTGGTAGTCGTCATTTGATTGTAGATTTCCACAACTCCATCCATGTAGGTCACCAAAGCCCTGTTTGGAATTTGATTATAATCCAAAGGCAATAACAGTTCTTCTTCTACCATCTTCTCAACCATGTAATCAGATGGGATAACTAGGTCATAAGCGGTCGTATTGCTTATGATTTTCGAATAGAACAACTCGTTTGAAGCAGCAATTGTCTGTTTGATGGTGATACCGTATTCCTCTTCGAATCGCGTGATTACGTCATCATTCAAATATTCTCCCCAATTGAGAAGTCTCAATGTTGGTCCTGAAGAACAGGACACTGCACTAATTGCAATCATCATCAATGTGACTGCGAGTAGTAATTTTTTCACTTCTTAATTTTCACTCTCCCTTTTCTATTTTTTGATAATTCATATCCAATCAACGCAACCAACGTAAAGATGGTCAGCAGTGTTGAAAACGCATAGACCGAAGGACTTAGGTCACGTCTACCGATGACACCATAAATCCATACGGACAGATTGTCGAAACTCATGCCGAAGGTTTCTCCGGTATTGAAGAAACTGATGACAAAATCATCGATCGACATTGTGAATGCAAGCAGCATTCCTGCAAATACCCCTGCTTTGATAGCTGGGATCAAAACTTTGACGATGGCCTTGAGCGGTTTGACTCCAAGATCCAAAGCGGCATCCATTAGATTCGGATCCGTCTCTTTCAGTTTTGGCATGACATTGAGAATCACAAATGGAATCGCAAAGAATAAATGGGCCAAAACCAAAGTTGGTAATCCAAAGATGCTCCAAGCTTGTGGTAAGGATGTAAAGACGGTTTTGATGAAGGTGTTCACGAGAATGAACATCAACATCAAACTGAATCCGGTAACGATATCGGCATTCAGGATCGGAACATTGTTGAGCAGCATCCATTGTTGACGCTTCTTCTTGCTCATAGCGTAGAGTCCGATTGCAAAGAACGTTCCAAGAATCGTTGCTAAAGCAGTGGCAATCAGCGAAACGATCATCGTTGCACCTATCGCTGTCATCAAATCATCTTCCTGAAGAATGTTAGGATACCATTTCAATGAAATCGATTCGAAACTCGACATCACCGAACTGCTGTTCAGTGATTGGATTGCGATGATGATGATTGACAGATAAAGTCCAAAGAATATTACAAAGGACAAAACCTGTTTCAAAATACGTGTTACTGGTTTCAACTTGGAATAGTCGCGATAGCCATACTCTTTCAGAGTCGCTACCGGATAATCACTGTATCTGTCTGTCATAGCAATGTCTCTCCTTCCTTATCGAATCGGGTCAATAATAAAATTGAGCCGAGAATCAAAATCAGGATCAACAATGCCAACATGGAACCGACATTGTAGATATTGTATGTGAATTTCGTTTCGATGATATTACCGATCAAAACGATGTTTCCATTACTGAGGATCTTAGGAATGGCGAATCCTGCAAATGTAGGCAGGAACACCATGATGGAACCTGATACGACGCCTTTAAAGGACAGTGGAAATACCACTTTCCAGAAAGTTTTGAAAGGTGTTAATCCAAGATCCAATGACGCTTCTTCCAGATTGACTTCAATTTTTTCCAAAGCGGTGTATACAGGAAGAATCATAAAAGGCATATAGGTGAATATCAATCCAAACAATACCGCTGCAGGAGTTCCCACAGAGAACGGCAGGATATCAAACCCAAAAATGCTTTTGAAGATATTGTTGTCTAACATGACGCTGCGAAGCGCTTCGCTACGAAGAATCAAATTGGACCACATTGGTAAGATGATGATCGTCAAGATGATGAATTTATTCTTGATACGAGACTTTTTGATTTGGTAAGCTAGAAAATATCCAAAGATAAAACTGACAAGTGTTGTGATTGAAGCATAGATGAAACTATTTTTGAACGCTGTCAGATAGCTATTGAAGTATTCTCCATCGACCAGGGATTGGTTTTCCACAAGATCATTCCAGTGAGACAGTTGGAAACTGATATCGCTCAAGTTGAAATTCGCTGTGGTCAGATTGCTTATCGCAATCAGAAGTATCGCCATGATCGGTAAAAATACCAGCAGTACCAGCCAAACCTGATATGGTATCGCAAGTCTCTTATAGAGACTATTCATTCGTTTCGACCTTCATCATATGAATTTCATACGGATCGATGGAAATTCCGATCGATTGACCGATTTCATAGCTCTCATAAGTGTGAAGCAATAGAGTTGTATCTCCGATTTCGACTTCAAGTTCGTTGTGAACTCCTTTGAATAAACTGAAAGTTACCTTACCAACCAGTTTCGCTTTGTCGAGTTCAACAACGTCGAAATCTTCCGGACGGATGACAACATCAACTTTTTCTCCGTTTGCGAAGTCATACCCCATGCAGGCGAAATCCACTCCAAGGAAATTGACCAAATCCTTTTTGATGTAGGTCCCCGGCATGATGTTGGATTCTCCGATGAACTGAGCGACATATCGATTGACCGGTTCATTGTAGATCGATTTTGGAGTTCCGAGTTGCTGGATGATCCCATCTTTCATAACAACGATACGATCACTCATGGTCATCGCTTCTTCTTGGTCATGAGTGACGAAGACGAAAGTGATTCCGAGCTCGCGTTGCATTTCTTTGAGTTCATATTGCATATTTTGACGAAGTTTGAGGTCCAATGCTGCCAAGGGTTCATCCAACAAGAGAATCTGAGGTTTGTTCACCAAAGCTCTTGCCAAAGCAACACGTTGTTGCTGTCCACCGGAAATCTGATCGATTTTACGATTTTCATATCCGGATAATTTGACCAATGCCAAAGCCTCTTTGACTGCTGCTTCGATTTTATTGCTGATGACCTTACGAATCAACCGGTTCGATACCTCTTTATCTCCGGCGAATTCTTTTGCCTCTGCTTTGACTTTCTCTTCATTGAAAAAGTGTAGCAAGTATTCCCAGGAACGATTGTTCAAACCAAATGCAACATTATCATATACGTTCAAATGTGGGAACAAAGCATATCGTTGAAATACGGTATGTATCGGTCTGGCATATGGCGGAAGATTGTTGAACAATTTTCCGTTGATGATGATCTCGCCCTGGTCCGGCTGAACAAATCCTGCAATCATTCTCAGGGTTGTGGTTTTTCCACATCCGGACGGTCCAAGTAGTGTAACAAATTCATTTGGATAAATAGCTAGATTCACATCATTAACAACATTCTCATCATCATAGGTCTTTGTGACATGGATGAGTTCGATTAACGGTTTCTTCGTTGCCATAGGTACCTCCCCACAAAA
>JAFGQH010000072.1 GCA_016935815.1 Bacilli bacterium
AAAGAAAACGTTTACCATTCAAAAAAGGGTGTGGGTTTTTTCTCTCTTGCATGTTATAATGACTATGCTTATGGAATATTTAGAAAGGAGATTTACAGTGGGAGCGAAAGTCAATATCACTGAAGAGAAACTGGATGAATTGTATGCGGCAATGGAAAAGTATAAACAAGAGCCGGGTCCATTAATGCCTACACTACACGCAGCTCAAAAGATTTTTGGATGTATTCCATTACCAATCCAAAAAATCATCGCAAGCACACTTGATGTCAGTATCGCAAGGATCAATGGTGTCGTAACATTCTACGGACACTTCTCGGTTGAACCAAAAGGTAAGAATATCGTCAGCGTATGCTTAGGAACTGCATGTTATGTCAAGGGTTCTCAAGGAATATTAGATGCATTTTCTCACGATCTTAAAGTCGGAGTCAATGAGACATCTGAGGATGGACAGTTCACTCTGGAAGCGACTCGTTGTATCGGCGCTTGTGGATTGGCACCAGTATTTACGGTAAATGAAGATGTATATGCGAACGGATCCGTACAAATGGTGAAAAAAGTCATCCAAACATTAAAACAACAATAACGGTCTTGTAAACTGAATATAGGAGGGTAACATGAAAACGCTCGAAGAACTAAAAGCATTGCGCAAGAAGTCATATGAAAAAATGTATATGATCGGAGTGACAAACGGCGTGAGAGTTCAAGTGGGTTATGGTACATGTGGTATCGCAGCTGGTGCAAAACCGGTTTATGATACATTTATTAGTAAAATCGAAACCTTGAATTTGAGCAACGTTGAAGTGACCAAAGTTGGTTGCATGGGCGAGTGTGCGTTTGAGCCAATCGTAGAAGTATTGGAATCAAACGGATCAAAGACAATCTACTGTCTTGTAAC
Organism: Bacilli bacterium; assembly: GCA_016935815.1. Taxonomy (GTDB): domain Bacteria; phylum Bacillota_I; class Bacilli_A; order Izemoplasmatales; family Hujiaoplasmataceae; genus 4572-104. The sequence continues at coordinate 896 of JAFGQH010000072.1, forward strand.
AGACAGAATCGCGTCAGAGATTGTCGAAGAACATATTGTGAAAGGTAATAGAATCGATAAGTATCTCTTATCGAAAATCAAACGGTAGCCAATATGCTTGATAGAATGCACATATTGATTTGTGGTGGTACGGAGTGCAAAGAAAGCAATTCACTGGAACTGCGCGACAAATTCAATTCAGAAATAAATAAATATCAATTAGATGGCGATGTCAAAACAATCCTAACTGGATGTTTTGGTCTTTGTGCGTTAGGTCCACACGTTGTCATCTATCCGGGAGAGACGCTATATTCCGGAGTAAAAGTAGAAGATATTCCAGAAATCGTGGAACAACATATCAAAAATGGAAAACCAGTGGAACGACTCCTTTACAAAGGAGATTTTAATCGTAATAAGTTCAGAAACCGTTCCGAATTAACGTTTTTTGCGAGACAAAAACGTATCGCGTTACGTAATTGCGGCGTCATCGATCCACTCAACATAAACGAATATATAGCTAGACAAGGCTATGAAGCCTTAGGAAAAGTATTAACTACTATGTCTCCTGAAGACGTCATTAATGAAATGAAAAAATCAGGATTAAGAGGTCGCGGGGGCGGTGGATTCTCCACCGGGCTAAAATGGGACTTTGCAAGACAATCAGTATCAGATCAAAAATATGTTATCTGTAATGCAGACGAGGGAGATCCTGGTGCATTCATGGATCGCGCGGTTCTCGAAGGGGATCCTCATTCGGTCCTGGAGGCGATGGCAATCTGCGGTTATGCAATCGGAGCGGATACAGGATTCATCTACATTCGTGCGGAATACCCTGTCGCTGTTGCTAGATTGGAAGAAGCAATCCAGCAAGCAAAAGAGTTAGGTGTTCTAGGAAACGACTTATTCGGTTCTGGGTTTGATTTCAATATTGAAATCCGTTTGGGAGCCGGGGCGTTTGTCTGTGGAGAAGAAACCGCATTGATCGCATCCATCGAAGGTGGACGCGGTATGCCAAGAAAGAAACCGCCTTTCCCTGCAGTCAGAGGATTGTTCGGAAAACCTACGAATGTAAACAATGTGGAAACATTTGCGAATATTCCAGTAATCTTCTTAAAGGGAGCCGATTGGTTCAAATCGATTGGAACCGAGAAATCAAGCGGAACTAAAGTATTCGCTCTTGGTGGCAAGATAGCCAATACCGGTCTTTTGGAGATTCCAATGGGAACCACATTACGTGAAGTCATCTATGAAATTGGCGGAGGAATTCCGAATAAAAGAGAATTCAAAGCCGTTCAAACCGGAGGCCCTTCCGGAGGTTGTATCACGGCCGCATCTTTGGACACACCGATTGATTTTGATAATTTGATCGAACTTGGGTCAATGATGGGTTCTGGTGGTATGATCATCATGGACGAAGACAACTGTATGGTTGACGTCGCCAGATTCTACCTGGAATTTACTGTGGATGAATCTTGTGGAAAATGTACTCCATGCCGCGAAGGTACGAAGAGAATGCTCGATATTCTGAATCGTATTTGTGAAGGCGAAGGAACCTTGGAAGATTTGGACATTTTGGAAAGTCTTGGTCAGATGATCAAAGATTCTTCTCTTTGCGGTTTAGGTCAAACGGCACCGAATCCAGTGTTGTCTACTTTGAAACATTTCCGTGAAGAATATATAGCACACGTTGTCGATAAAGTCTGTCCTGCTGGGGTTTGTTCCAACTTGACAAATTATGTTGTAACAGACGATTGCATCGGTTGTACGAAATGTGCGAAAAACTGTCCGGTAGGAGCAATTGAAGGAACTGTCAAAGGAAAACACCACATTGATCCTAGTATCTGTATCAAATGTGGTGCCTGCAAGACAGCTTGTCCAGTCAACGCAATTTCCACTAATCCGGAAGATTGGAAGGTGGCATAATGTCGCAATATGTGAATTTGACAATTGATGGACAACAGGTTTCTGTGCCGTCTGATTATACAATTATGAAAGCTGCCGATTCCATTGGAATCAGTGTTCCAAGATTATGTTTCTTGGAAGGTATCCATGAAGAATCTAACTGCCGTGTTTGTGTCGTGAAAGTAGAAGGACAAAGAGGATTGAAAACTTCTTGTTCAACAAAAGTAGCAGAAGGCATGGTCGTCAATACGGATACAAAAGAAGTTTATGAAGCAGTATCATTCAATTTAGAATTACTTGCTGGTAACCATAAATTTGAATGCTGGAAATGTTCTCGTGAGAACTCTTGTGAGTTCCTGGATCTTTTGAGACGTTTTAACGTCGACAACGACTTTTCCAATGCGAAACTATTTGATCAAAAAGAAATCAAACTGAATGACACGTCCGAAGCTATGCTTTTGGATTCATCCAAATGCGTACTTTGCGGTCGATGCGTCTCCGCTTGTGAGAAATTATCTGGTCTTGGTATTTTGAACTTCAGCAACAGGGGATCCAACACTTATATCGGTCCTGCACAATTCCATAATTTGGAAGATGCTGGCTGTATCTATTGCGGGAAATGTATTCAAGCCTGTCCGACTGGAGCGATTCGTGAAAAAGACGAAATCAAACTATTGGAGCGCGCACTTCGTGATACCTCGAAAACAATCGTTGTTCAAGTGGCTCCTTCTGTAAGAGCAGCACTAGGTGAAGAATTCGGATATAAAATCGGTACCAACGTTGAGGGCCAAATGTTTGCGGCACTCAAAGCATTGGGAATTCACGAAATCATGGATACCAATTTCACAGCCGATTTAACGATCATGGAAGAGGGGACAGAGTTCATTAGCCGTATTCAAAATGGTGGCGTATTGCCAATGTTCACATCCTGTTCACCGGGATGGGTCAATTATTTAGAACTCTATTATCCAGAATATATTCCTAATCTATCTTCATGCAAGTCTCCACAGCAAATGGCAGGAGCTTTGATCAAGACGTATTATGCAAAAAAACTGAATAAAGACCCAAAGGATGTTTATTCTGTTTCCATCATGCCTTGCGTTGCTAAAAAAGCAGAAGCGAAGCGTCCGGAAATGGGACGCGACGGATATCAGGATGTCGATTTGGTCTTAACGACAAGAGAACTGGCAAGATTGATTCGTCACAGAGGAATCCCATTCCGTGATTTGGATCCGATTCGGCCATTTGGAGAATTAGCCAGCTATACAGGAGCCGGTTCAATCTTCGGAGTGAGTGGCGGAGTAATGGAAGCGGCACTCCGTACTGTAACGGAAATTTTAGAAGGAAAATCCACCCCAGTTGAATTCAAAGAAATTCGCGGGTTGAATGATATTAAAGAAGCGACTTATCACGTTGCAGGAATCGATGTCAACATCGCAGTTGTTCATGGTGGTGCAGCAATCAAAGAATTCATAAAAATGATGAAGACATCAGATAAACAATATCATTTTGTGGAATTCATGGGTTGTACCGGAGGATGTATCAATGGTGGTGGTCAGCCAATCGTATCCGCAATCAATCAGGAGAAGTACGATGTCAGAGCGTTGCGCTCCAAAGTGCTATACAATATCGATCAAAATACCGAATTCCGCAAATCACATGAAAATCCTGCAATCAAAATGATATATGACGAGTTCTTAGGTAAACCAAGTTCTCACAAATCTCATGAATTATTGCATAC
>JAFGQH010000073.1 GCA_016935815.1 Bacilli bacterium
TAGAATATTTCATAAGAAAAAAGGAAGAAATCGACTCGTGATTTCTTCCTTTTAGATGATGTAAAAGTCATGTGCGTTAGAAAGAAACTACTTAACTTCATAACGCATAATGTATAAACTGATACCCAGACAGAAATTTAAGGATAAACTTAATTCAAATCCGGTAGGGACCTCAAAAAACAGCAATTTTTAGCATAAGTTCAAATCCGGTCTTGAGAAACGCCTTTTATGGTTTACATACTGCATAAAATATTATCAAAAAATCGCGAATCTGAAAGTCTTAAAACGTCTATAATTAGCCATAAAAAGCAATTTTTCGCGATTTTTGTAATCTGCGTGGAGGACCCTGTCGGATTTGAACCGGCGGTGAGGGAGTTGCAGTCCCGTGCCTTACCACTTGGCTAAGGGTCCATAAAATAGGAAAGAGTAAGTTTCCTTACTCCTGTCAATCTAGTGGTCGGGAAGACAGGATTTGAACCTGCGACCCCCTGGTCCCAAACCAGGTGCTCTACCAAGCTAAGCTACTTCCCGTATACTGGCGCGCCCATCAGGAGTCGAACCCGAAACCTTTTGATCCGTAGTCAAACGCTCTATCCAATTGAGCTATGAGCGCATAATCTCCACCGAAATCGATTATGCAAGAAGGGTGGGTGGTTATCTGATTTTTAGAGCCGATATATATATTATCAAATTTACCCCTAAATTGCAACTGTTTTTTACCCAAATATTAGTTTTTTTTGTGAAAGAAATCAGAGATGATTTTGTCTGGTACAAAGAGGTAGATACTAGATAGGACAAAACCGACAATACTTCCATAATAAGCGATGCAAAACTCGTAGTAAGCATGACAATATGCCTTGATTCCCGTGTATACAAGACCGGATTGACTATCACTGTATGTCATCGGTTGCATAATGGATAGTATCAACATAGTGAATAGTCCAATCACAGATAGTACATAGAATGTCAATGCGATTGTTTTTCCAAAACTTTTTGGCTCTTCTTTCTCTCTGACTATCGTATAATAACTAAAATCGGTTTCTTTACTGTGATCCTTCAATAAAGAGTCGATTGACATACCAAAGAGATCCGATAAACGGATCATCATGTCGAGGTCCGGCATTGATACCCCGGATTCCCATTTTTCGACGATTTCGAGATCCACTTGCAAATGATGCGATACATCCTCAAGTGTCATATCGAGTCGAATACGATTTTCTTTGAATTTCTTGAAAAACATGATTGTTCCTTCCTATATCAAATGGAATAGTCGGAATATGAATACGATAATGAATATCGAGATGATAGACAATGAAGTCGTCCATACGACATACTGGACAGCCAACGCTTCATCATTATTCATCTCTTTTGCCATCACCGCTCCGGATACAGCCGTCGGCGAAGCAAACAATGCAATCAACGCAGGGAATTCCACACTATCAAAATTGAAAAAAGTAGTATATTTTGAAACGATGACTGCCAATCCCAAAGCAATCATCGGAGCCAAAACAATTCTTGAGAATGTCCCAAGAAAAATCTGTTTCGATAAATTTTTGATTACAAAGAATTCAAATGTCCCCCCTAGCACAATCAAAGCAAATGGGGATGCAATTTGTTTTACCCAAACAATCGCCGTGTAGAGAAACGCAACATTATATTGTAATGTAAATACCGGTCTCAAAGTATCCGGGTCAATTGGAATATAGGAGCGAATCCATATCACAATCAATCCGACAAAGATTGCGATGATTAAAGGATTCTTCGTAACTTTAATCAGAGTGGATCGAATCGGATGCATTGCTTCATTCTCATTTTTGACAAATAGTGTCAAAGAAATCACTGCCAAGATATTCATCAGAGGTACGACAACTGCCGAAATCAGTGCCACCACTATTACTGCTTGTTCACCTCCCATGGCTTGAGCTAAAGGAATTCCGATAATCGCATAATTCGCACGGAATACCGATTGAATCAACACCCCTTTCTGCTTGGAATCCTTGATGAAAACCATGGCTAGAATCAAACCAATTATAAACAGAAGCAATACCGCTCCTACTGCATAAATAATAATCGACCAATTGATTTCTTGAAAACTTTGTATCGAATAAATCGTGTAAAACAACAGAGTTGGCAAAGCAACTCGAAACACAAACTTATTTCCGATTTGGAGGAAATGTTCGTTCACAAATCCCAAATGTTTTAGCGTGTATCCTAATCCCATCAAAATGAGAATCGGTAAAACAGTATTGAGTGAAAACAGTAATGTATCCATATGATCTCCGAGCGATTATTTTCTTCCTACGGTCGCAATATAGATAACAAATTCTTCGCCACCGATTTCTAATAGTTGATCTGAAAGTTCTTGATTATATGCTGCAATGGCAACTGCACCATAATCCAAAGATTCACTAGCCAAATATAAATTTTGACAAGCATGTCCAGCTTCCATCGCAATCATTTTGTGAGCTGTGAAGGAGTATTTATATTCCGTACGATATGGAGTCGCTGTCCAAAATACTACGATTTGAGCGTTTCTCAATTGATTACTCATGGCTTTGTTTACGAGATCTGAAGTTACCTTGATCGGCAATTTCATCAGTTTGTTCTCACGTTTCATGTAGTGATAGATACCTTGATCAAAACCTTCCACATCGTGTAGATAAAAGTAAGTTTCCAGAGAACTTGTCGCGCCACCGGAAGGAATGACCCCAAATGCGTATCCAGGACCAAAGTTGATGGTTTCACATGTGAGATTCGCAATATACGCCAATTCTTGTTTCGTCATTGAACCGGAGTTATATTTGCGTAAAGAGCGTCTGCTATGAACAACTTCATACAACGTCTTGACACTTAAATTGCGAATATCTGTTTCCAGATCGAATATTTCTCCATCGAGATATTGCTTACATACCAGAGGTTTTGGCATTTTACGACCACGATCTGTTTTATCATAGTCCAGTTTTTGCCAATTTGGTCTCAGAGTTTCTCGGTAAACTTGATTTCGTTCGTCTTCTTCCTTGGATTTCATATTATCACCTACTTATTACGTACTCCATAATAACACTTATGATGCTCTCTGTATAGATTTGATTGAAAAAAGGAGAATTCCTTCTCCTTGTTTTTTTTAGATAGCGCACTTTTCGTAATCGCATAGATCATCACTACATTGTACACAACCTTGACGCTTAACGAGAACCGAACCACAAAGCGGACATAATTCTCGTTCCATTTTGTTTGGTGTGTATTTCATGTTTTCAATTACCACATTTGTTGTGTATTCCTTGGTTTCTTTGGTTAATTTCTGATACCAACTTTCTTCAATATGCATATGCGGTGGTTTTGCTGGATTCAAATCTTCTGTATTTTCATTGATTCCCGCCAAAATACCGATTTTAGCACATCTGTCTCTAAAGACAGTAGCTCCTTTTAAGTTTTTCTTCCATGCGGTCATGTAGATGTCCATAACATCTTGAACTGTCGCGCTGTTTGGCAGATTGAAGGTGGAACTAATCGCTGTATCTACATATTTTTGAATCGTGGATTGAACATTTGCACGATCTTCAAATTGAATGTTTTGGGAAGTGATTTTTGCCCATTCCGGTAGTTGTTCTGGCTCAATATCCATTGCTCTGGCAAGTTCAAGTGGTGTTTTTTCCCAAACAGTAATTTTCTTTTCCTCGTCGAACATGGAAATGATTCTTCTGGTATAGTTAATTTGGAAGAACGGCTCCACTCCACCACTAACTCCTAAGATATTACTGATTGATCCGGTTGGTGCTACGCTTAATAATCTGGAGTTTCTCATTCCATATTTTTTAACCAATTCATCCGTTTCTTCTGTGATGGTATCCTGATAGAATTTCGATGCGGAGATTTTTTTGTAATCATATAGCGGGAAAGTGCCTTTGTCTTTTGCGTTTAGAGCACTTGCTTGTGCGGCAGTATTGATCATGCGTTTCATTAGGACATCTAGGAAATCAATGAATTCTGGACTTCCGTATGGTTTTTTCATTGCCAATGCTAAATCAGCTAACCCCATGACTCCTAATCCGACTTCGCGATATTTGATAACGTGTTCGCGCTGTTCTTTAAGGGCATGTCTGTTTCCAAGCATGGTCAACAATTCATCCAAGGAATAGATCATTTCCGAAACAACATAGTCAAACCGTTCAAAATCGAAATATGCTTCATCGGTGAACTGTTTACGAACAAATGCTTTTACATTTACGGAAGCAAGGTTACAAGATCCATGAGGCATCAACGGTTGTTCTCCACAAGGGTTTGTTGCGGTAAACTTGACTTCATCATATTCGGAAAGGAAATGATAATCATTCATATGATTAATGAACATGATTCCGGGATCACCCATCGTATGAGCAGAGTATCCGATTAATTCCAATAGTTTTCTGGCTTTGACGCGTTTTTGAATCGTCTCATAAGGAGTTTCGAATTTCATGTTCCAATCATCGTCGTTTTCAACCGCATACATGAAATCATCTGTTAGTGCAACAGAGATATTCGCTCCATTGATTTTCGACAAATCTAATTTCGTTGTAACAAACTCGATTACATCCGGATGGTCAATGTTCAAAACCAACATCAACGCACCTCTACGATTATCTTGTTGGGTATTCAAGGTAGTATGGGAGTATTTTTCGGCGAAAACCATTACTCCAGGTGTTGTATTGGAACTGTTGTTTACTTTCGCACCTTTTGGACGAAGTTTGGAAAGATTGAGCCCTTGTCCGCCACCATAACTATAGGTTCTGGCGATTTGATAGTCAACTTTATAGATGCTCTCCAAATTATCTTCAGGATCTTCTGTTACATAGCAATTGCTGCCGGTAATATTACCATCTCTACCGATTGCATAAAGATTTCTCCCTGCAAAAACAGCCTCTTTGTGACGAAGGATTTTTTCTAGTGCAGGACGACCAAATGAAACGCGTTTCAAGAATGCTTTTTTTGACTCGTTGTGCAATAGATATTTTTCTAAAATCAAGTCTTGGCGTTCATCGTTGTCACTCCAAGGATGTTCTCTGTCCAAACGCTGTTTTTCTCTATATTTGATATATGCTTTGGCAACTTCGTATTTTTTCGTTTCCATAAAGAACAATTCAACGCTATCTTGGATTTTCTCGATATTGATCTCATCATTCTTATGATAATCTTTGGTGATGATTTTGGCTTGTTCTTCACATTCTTTCTGTGTGATCTCTTCTCCGACGCTTAAATAAGCCTTATGCATGGCATTGGCAATTTTGTGGAGGTCGAACTTTTCTGTTTCACCATTTCGCTTGATTACTAACATATCATTTCTCCCCTTATTCGATAAAAAATAAACCATCGATTTCACAATCGATGCTTTACTACTTTTGTGTTGTACTCATTATATAATATTATGATACTTTTTTGTAGCGTTTTAAACGTTTTTTTTGTAAAAAATACAGCTTATTAACTAAGCTGTATCCCGTTACATATTTTATGATGCTTTGAAATTCAAATATTTCTAATTTTCTTATGATTGTTTTAGATATTCTAATGTCTTTTGAATTCGTTGTTTCACTCTATTTTCACCAAGGATTTTTAATACAAAATAGAAATTTGGTGTATTTTTCTTTGCGCAAGTTGCCAAGCGAAGAATTTCTGCATAATCTCCTATAGTTCCTATGTACAACTCAGGATTTTTCTTGAAATCTTTTCCTCTTGCAGCGAATTTACGATTGATTGCTAGGTTCTTCATATCATCGAACCATTCTTCTTGAGACACATCCAAGCGGAAATTATCTTGATACTCTTCCAAAATCGAAATCAAATCCTCAGCTTGATATCTTTCATTGAACTGTAATCCGGATTCAAATCGCACTAACCAGTATTCATCATACATGAAATCAATCACAGATAAGATATCAGAATATTTCTCATAATCCTTACGTGGCTTTTCTGGGTTTCGCTCGATATTTATGATTTCTCTAAAGTAATCTGGATTTTGATCAATTACTTTTTTCAATCCTTCTGAATACTGAACAGCGTATTCATAAGCCTTCTGCACAAAGGTGTCTGCGTCCATCAATCCTAACCGATCTTTGGAGATGGATCTGATTTTTTCCAAATCAAATAACGCTCCATCCAAACTCATCTTTTCAAACGAAAGATTGAAGTCATAGATATCATCCATCGGATGTTCCAAACGCCACTCTTCGAAATTACTATTGGCTAAGGTCATCAAATATTCCAAAAATCCTTCGATCGGATATCCTTGTTCCAAAAAGTAATCTACTGACGCTTCCACATCTTTTCTCTTGGATAATTTTCTTCGTTTTCCATCATCTAGTTTCATGATTACAGGAAAATGACAGTAAATAGGGAGTTCAAATCCCAAAGCTTCAAACAGTGCTAAGTGGTTTGGAACAGACGGCATCCATTCTTCACCTCGTGTTACGTGTGTGGTCCTCATAAAATGATCATCTACCACATGAGCGAAATGATATGTTGGAAGTTGATCACCCTTCATGATTACGATATCCTGTACATTGACAGGTGGAGAAAATGTGATAGTCCCACGGATCGCATCCGTAAAACTCATTTCGGTATCTTGATCACGATGTGATTTGAAACGAATCACGTAAGGTTCTTGATTCTCCAATTTAGCAATCACTTCTTCTTCAGTAAGTTTACGACATTTAGCATATTCACCATAATATCCTGGAAGTACATTTTTTTCTTCTTGGACGGCTCTAATTTCGTCCAATTCATCATGCGTACAAAAACACGGATATGCTAAATCCTTTTCTATCATCTCTTTGATTACGGTATGATATATCTCTTTTCGTTCGGATTGAACATATGGTCCATACATTCCTCCAGTCAAATAACTTTCGTCTGGAGTAATTCCAAAGATATGAAGTTGTTCCAAGACTTTTTCTCCAGAACCTTCGATTTCTCTTTTTTGGTCGGTGTCCTCCAAACGCATGAAGAAAATACCTCCTGTTTGGTGAGCAAACCGAGCGCTAACCAAAGAGGTAAACAGCGATCCCGTATGTAAAAAGCCGGTTGGAGAAGGAGCGAAGCGTGTCACAATGGCTCCCTCAGGAAGGTTTCGTTTCGGGTATTTTTGTTCCAGATCAGCAATCGTTTCTTGAATATCTGGAAAAATTAAATTTGCGATTTTTTTCTTGTTATTCATAATATCGTCCTAGTCTATTTTATGTTTATCATTATGATCCGAGTTCGAAAATAAAAATACGAAACCGCCAATCAATACAACAGCGGCAATTCCAATCAGAAATAGTGCGAAAATCGTCATATAATGACCTCCATTTGTCTAAAATAGTATATCATATTTTAATATAAATAAAAAGCATACGAATTAAGATATCCATGTGTTGACTATCAAAAATCGTTATGTTAATATTGAAATAAGATTTTAATCGTATGAATACGAGGAATAGTATGACAAAGATTGAATACGAACAAGAGTTTTTTCAAATTCTCGAAGAGGAATTGGTTCCAGCAGCCGGCTGCACAGAACCGATTTCTTTGGCATTTGCTGGAGCGAAAGCAAGAGAACTTCTCGGTGATATCCCTGAAAAAATCACAATAGAATGTAGTGGAAACCTGATTAAGAACATTCGTTGTGTAACCGTTCCGAATACAAACAACCTCGTTGGTATTGACGCCAGCATTCTTACTGGTGTAGTTGGAGGGGATCCAACGAGAGGATTGGAAGTTCTTTCCGGACTGAAACAAGAAGAATTGATACAAGTGAACCAGCTTTTAACAAAAAAAATGATTACCACCAAACTATTGGACACACCTTTGAATCTTCACTATGTAATGTCTTGCGAAACCAAAGACCATAGTTGCGAAATCGAAGTCAAAAACCTTCATACCAACATCACAAAAATTTTATTGGATGGAAAAGTCATTCATCATAAGGAAACCAACAATAACGAATACTTCGGAGTAGAAACAGATCGCAGTTTTCTAACCGTAGAACGGATACTGAATTTTTCTAATCTGGTTTCGATTGATAAAATCAGACCATTGCTTGAACCTCAGATCGAGTACAACATGGACATCGCTGAAGAAGGATTCAAACGACATTTCTCTGTATCAATCGGTCCAACAATATTAAAGCATGATTCTTCGATCTATGGCCAAATGAAAGCCTACGCCGCTTCTGCTTCTGAGGCTAGGATGAGTGGTTGTTCTTTACCGGTCATTACCAATTCAGGTAGTGGAAATCAAGGCATCACTAGTTCTGTACCTGTGATTTTGTATGCGAAGCACAAATATCTAAAAGAAGAGAAAATGTTACGGGCATTGGTTCTTTCAAATCTGTTAACCATCTATCAAAAAGGATTTATCGGTCGATTATCTGCTTTTTGCGGCGCCATTAGCGCCGCAATTTCCAGCGGTGCAGCTCTCACCTATATCGAGGGTGGAACTTTGGATCAGATCAAAATGACCATTATCAATGCTTTGGCAAATGTTTCTGGAGTTGTATGTGACGGTGCCAAACCGTCCTGCGCGGCGAAAATTGTCACCGGTTTGGAAGCGGCATTTCTAGGACACTTTCTAGCGATGGATGATCATAGTTACAATCCGTTTTCTGGAATCATTCAAAAAGATGTGGACGAAACCATCAGCGCAATTGGCAAGATGGCAAATCAAGGAATGAAAGAAACCGATCATGTCATATTGAATATCATGATGGAGAAATAGAATCCAATATAAGAAAAAAAGGGTGCTTCGATTGAAGTACCCTTATCCTTTTATTTTCCAATTGCGAATTTTATGATTGCTTCACAAGCGACCTTTCCATCCACTGTTGCTTTCGCTTCAGCAATTCCCAGAAAGCCTTTCTTGCTGATGACTTTCGCTTCCAATCGCAGAGTATCCCCTGGGATCACTTTTTGTTTGAATTTACATTTGTCGATACCTGCAAAATAGGCTAATTTCCCTTTGTTTTCTTCCAAAACTAAAATTGTTACGGCTCCAGTCTGAGCCAATGCTTCGACAATCAAAACACCTGGCATAATATGTTCTTCTGGAAAATGTCCATTGAAGAAGTAGTCGTTGACCGTGACATTCTTTATCGCGGTTGCGGAATGTCCAGGTTCCAATTCAATAATCTTGTCGATCAATAGAAATGGAGGTCTGTGAGGTATGATGTTTTGAATTTGATTGCTATTAAGAATCATGATTTAGTCTCCTTTGTATTTCTGGAAGGCGATTGTTGCATTGTGACCGCCAAAACCTAGAGAATTACTGATTGCTACATTCACCGTCTTTTTCACACCTTGATGCAATGTATAATTGAGATCACATAATGGATCCAATTCTTTGACATTGATGGTAGGAGTGATGAAATCTTCTTTGACACTCAAAAGTGAAAAGATGGCTTCCACTCCCCCGGTTGCTCCGAGCATATGTCCTGTCATCGATTTTGAACTGGACACACTTAATTTATATGCATGGTCTCCAAACGCTCTTTTGATCGCTAATGTTTCGGTTTTATCATTGAGCGGTGTAGAGGTTCCATGCGCATTGATATAGTCAACATCTTCTGGTTTCAGATTTCCATCTGCTAATGCTAGCAACATACATCTTCTTGCTCCATCTCCTTCCGGATCGGGGCTAGTAATATGGGTTGCGTCGCAGGTAGCTCCATAACCAATGACTTCTGCATAGATTTTTGCATTTCGCTTCTTGGCTGATTCCAGATCTTCAAGAATCAAGGTTGCTGCACCTTCTCCTAGCACAAATCCACTTCGATTCACATCGAATGGGATGCTGGCATAATTCGGGTCATCACCTTTGTTCAAAGCTTGCATTACGGAGAATCCCCAAACTGCAAATGGAATCACTGTCGCTTCCGAGCCCCCCGTTACACAGACATCCAAATATCCATCGCGAATCGCATGGAACGCTTCTCCGATGCTGTTTGTGGAACTTGCACAAGCTGTTACTGTAGAAAGCACAGGGCCTTTGATTTTATGTTCAATTGCGATGTTCCCAGCTGCGATATTGATAATCGTACTAGGAATGAAATAAGGGCTCATGCGACCATACCCTCTTTCCATCGCTTTTTCTTTTTGTTCCGAAATAGTTTCCAAACCACCGATTCCACTGGCATAATAGACACCCACGCGATCTTCATCATATGCGGTGAAGTCTATTCCGCTGTCCGTAATCGCTTCATTGGATGCAATCAACCCTAGTTGTACAAATCGATCCATCCGTTTCAGATTTTTTTTCCCAAAATATTCTTCGAAATCAAATCCTTTGATTTCTCCTGCAACTTTTACATCGTCTTGTGAAGCGTCATATCGGGTGATAAGAGCGATTCCGTTCACGCCGTTCTTTGCGTTTTTCCAAGAAGTAGGTGCATCATTTCCGATTGGATTGATGGTTCCGATTCCTGTGACTACTACTCTTCTTTTCATCTTGCTTCCTCTTTCTATTAGATCATTCCACCATTGACACTTAGGGTTTGTCCTGTAATATATTTCGCTTCATCGCTTGCTAAGAACAAGCAAGCGTTAGCAATATCTTGCACAGAACCAAATTCATTCAATGGTATTTGTTTTAGATATGCTTGTTTTGCTTCATCTGGAAGTTGGTCAGTCATTTCAGTTTCAATAAAACCTGGAGCAACTGCATTGACACGAATATGTCTGCTTCCAAACTCTTTGGCTAGACTTTTGGTTAAGCCGATGATTCCGGCTTTGGACGCAACATAATTGGACTGCCCGGGGTTGCCGATAATTCCGACAACGCTTGTGATATTGATGATGGAGCCGGCTTTGTTTTTCAAGAAATGCCTTGTGACATTCTTACACATGTTCCAGGTCCCTTTCAAATTCACTTCAACAACTCGGTCAAAATCATCTTCCGTCATTCGCAGCATCAGGTTGTCTTTCGTGATTCCGGAATTGTTAATCAAAATATCAATTTTACCAAAAGTATCGATTGCTTCATTAACAATCCGTTCTGCATCATTGAAAGAAGATACATCTCCCTTTACAACAAGAGCATTTCCGCCGCTTTCTCTGATTGACTCCGCCAATTCGTTTGCCGGACGTTCGGACGATACATAGTTGATTACTACATTCGCACCGTTTTCCGCAAACGCTTGGACAATCGCTTTACCGATTCCTCGGCTGCTTCCCGTAACCAATACGGTTTTGTTATTGAATGAATACATCGTTTATCCCTCCAAAATGGACAAAGTCGCTTGTAGAGATTCCAAATCTTCTACATTACCTATTGTAACATCTTTATTGATTTTTCGTACAAAACCTGAAAGTGTCTTTTTCGGTCCGATTTCGATAAATGTATCGACGCCATCTGCTATCAGTCGTTCTACCGATTGAATGAATCGGACTGAACTTGTGATCTGCAAAGCCATGATTTCTTTCAGATTCTCTTTATAATAGTCACCGGTGAAGTTCACAACCAGATTTCTTCTCGGTTCAGACAAATCAATGCCATCTAGAAAATGTTCAAAATCGTCTGCGGCCTGAGACATTAAAGGTGAGTGAAATGCTCCGCTTGTATTCAAAGGAATCACGCGTTTCGCACCCTGATCTTTGGCCAATTGATTCAGAGCATCCACTGCATCAACATCACCACTGATGACCAATTGTCCATAGGTGTTGTAATTTGCAATTTTCACGGTTCCTGGCACTTGATTAACCAAATGTTCAAGGGTATCTACATCCATACCCATGATTGCACTCATTTTTCCTGGATTTTTACTTGCGGCCAAATTCATGAATTCGCCTCTGGATTGAATGATTCTCAGTCCGGTCTCAAACGAAAAGACTTGATTGTGTAAGTAAGCTCCATATTCTCCAAGACTTAATCCAAAACTGTAATCCGCATCAATACCATGTTCTCTGAGCACTTCCAAAATGCTTGCATAAAGAACAAACATGGCGACTTGTGTGTACTTGGTATCATTCAGTTTTTGTTCGTCTTGAAACAGAATATGCTTGATATCGTAGCCCAATACATGCTTGGCATGTTCAAAAATGTCTCTAACACTTCCGTAAGATTCGTAGAGTTGTTCTCCCATACCAACATATTGAGCACCTTGTCCAGAAAACATGAAAGCTACTCTCATTTTATAATTCCTTTGTTTACCAATGAATCTTCAAAAATACTTTTCAGGATTTCTTCTACACTTCGAAGTTCCTTTACCAAACCGGCAGATTGACCGGCCATGAAGCTACCGCCATCCAAATCGCCGTTGAATACAGCCTTGCTCAAAGAACCGAGCGTCAGTTTTTCCAGTTCTTCCAAACTTGCATTTCCATATTTGGTTAGGTTCAAATATTCTTTTGCCATTTTATTTTTCAATACCCGAACCGGTGCACCTGTTTGTCTACCGGTAACAACAGTATCTGTATCTTTGGCTTTCAACACCATGTCTTTATAGTTTTTGTGGACTGGACATTCTATGCTTGCCAAAAGAACGGTTCCGATTTGAACACCTTTGGCTCCTAAAACAAATGCTGCATCCAATCCTCTGTGGTCAGCGATCCCTCCGGCAGCGATAACGGGGATATTAACGGCATCACAGATTTGTGGAACCAATGTCATAGTAGTGATCTCTCCGATGTGTCCGCCGGCTTCTGTACCTTCTACAACCAAAGCATCCGCTCCGGCACGTTCCAAACGTTTTGCGTACGCAACAGATGGAACTACTGGTATCACTGTGATACCGGCTGCTTTCCATTTTTCCATATAGATTCCCGGATTACCTGCCCCGGTGGTGACGACCTTGACGCCTTCTTCAACGACAACGTCACTGATATCAGCCGCATAAGGACTCATCAACATGATATTGACACCAAATGGTTTATCAGTTAGTTCTTTCGTTTTGCGTATTTCGTCTCTAACGCGATCTGCATTCCATCCTCCAGCACCGACAAGTCCAAGCCCTCCGGCATTGGATACTGCCGCGGCTAATTGGTGAGTTGCAATATTTGCCATTCCCCCTTGGATGATCGGGTATTTGATGTGTAATAAATCTCTAATATCCATGATTGGTTCTCCTATAAAGTAATCAAAGCTCCGCCCCAGGTTAATCCTCCGCCAAATGCAACGGTGATGAACTTGTCTCCCTTTTTCAGGAAGTTCGTTCGAATCGCTTCATCAATCGCGATTGGAACGCTGGCTGCTGATGTGTTTCCGTATTTTCCAATATTCATAAACATCTTATCCATATCGATACCAAGATCTCTTGCGGATTTATCGATGATTCTTTGGTTTGCTTGATGGGCGACTACACAATCCAAATCTTCCACTGTCAGGTCATTTCGTTCTAATAAGTCCTGTACTGTCTTTGGCATGATTCTGGTTGCGAACTTGAATACTTCCGCACCTTTCATATGTATGTGATCTTGTGGACTGATTGCATTGACTTCTGGATCTTTCAGATCTGGATTTTTACAATACAGTAACATGTCTTCATCACCTTGGGCTCCGGTGATGATATCCGCGATGTTATTTTCCTTGCTTTCTGTAATCACCATGGCTCCTGCACCATCGCCAAAGAGAACGCAGGTGTTTCTATCTCTCCAGTCAGTGAGTCTCGTCAAAGTTTCTGCCCCAACGATCAATGCGTTGTGGAATCCTCCGCTTTTGATCATTTTGTCTGCAATTTGCAAAGCATATAGGAAGCCACTGCATGCGGCATTGATATCAAAGGCAGTTACACCTTCGATTCCCAATTTTGCTTGTAATAATTGGGATACACCAGGAAAGGCGAAATCTGGTGTTACGGTTGCGACAACAATCAAATCAATATCGCTTTTATCAATACCGGATGATTCAATCGCATTCAAGGATGCCTTGTAAGCCAAATCCAATGTGTCTTCTCCGGTTGACATATGACGTTCTTTAATTCCTGTTCTCGTATAGATCCATTCATCACTGGTATCTACAAATTGTTTCAGGTCATCGTTTGTGAATACTCTTTCTGGGACATAACTTCCCGTTCCTGCTATTTTTGTAAAACTCATCTTTTTATACCTCCAAGATTATCGTAGTTGAATCGTTGCAAGAATCCGTAATTTCGAATCTTATTGTTTTTCAGGTAATGAAGTTCGGTAGGGCTAAGCCTTCTCAATTTACTAAATTCTTCCATGATTGCATTCTTCGTATCTTGGAATGTTTTTAACTTATCAAAATGAGCACCGCCGAGCGGTTCCATGATGATACGGTCAATAATGGAAAATTCTTTCAGATCATAAGCTGTCAACTTCATGACTTCGGCAGCTTTTGGTGCCATATTTGCGTCTTTCCAAATGATACTTGCGTACCCTTCTGGACTGAGGATGGAATAAATGGCGTTTTCGAGCATCATGACTTTATTGGCGACGCCAAGAGCCAATGCTCCACCGCTTCCTCCTTCACCGATGACGACGGCGATTATCGGAACGTTGAATTCGCTCATTTCAAGTAGGTTCTGCGCGATAGCATGGCCTTGTCCGCGTTCTTCCGCTCCGATTCCCGGATAAGCTCCGGGTGTGTCAATCAAGGTGAGAATCGGTCTTCCGAATTTCTGTGCCTGTTTCATCAGACGTAATGCCTTGCGATAGCCTTCCGGATGAGGCATTGCAAAATTCCGCTCAAGATTCTCTTCTAGAGTTTTTCCCTTTTGTTGGGCGATAATGGTAAAGACGACTCCGTCAATTGTACCGATTCCACCAATAATGCTAGGGTCATCTCTATATAGTCTGTCACCATGGAGTTCAATGAAATCCGGCGACATGTATTGAATGAAATCAAGTGCTGTAGGACGTTGCCCGTGTCTTGCAAGTAAAACTCTATCCCATGCAGTTAGTCTTGTCATTTCTTTTTCTTTGTATCGAGCGATCTCTTTTTTCAACTTCTCAACAACTTCCCCTTCACCGAGGGCGCTGATTTGTTTTTCCAGTTCTTTTACTTTTCGTTCTTTTGCCAGAATATCCATTATGCATGCCTCCTATGGAACATTAGGAGTTTTGCCAATGTTTTCTTCAAGTCTTTTCGATGAACGACTTTGTCGACAAATCCTTTTTCTTCCATGAATTCTGCCGTTTGGAATCCTTCCGGTAATGTTTGTTTGATGGTTTGCTCGATGACCCTTGGTCCTGCAAAGCCGATCAAAGCTCCAGGTTCTGCTAAGATGATATCTCCAAGAGTCGCAAAACTCGCGGTGACTCCACCAGTTGTTGGATGCGTCAATACACTGATATAGAGTAGCCCCATACGGCTCAATTTTGCGACAGCTGCACTGGTTTTTGCCATCTGCATCAAACTGAAGATTCCTTCTTGCATTCTGGCTCCTCCGGATGCTGTGAAAATGATGATTGGCAATTTCTTGTAGATTGCATATTCAAAACTCTTGGTCACTTTTTCACCAACGACGGAACCCATACTACCCATCAAAAAATAACTATCCATGACGCCGATCACACACTGTTGGCCGTTGATGGTTCCATAGCCATAAATATAAGCATCGTCAAGGTTAGTTGTTTTTTTGTATTTGTTAATCTTTTCTTCATATCCATCCTGAAACAAAGGATTCAGAGTTATGAACCCCAGTCCTTTTTCCACGAACGTATCTTCATCAACAATATAGCGAATTCGGTCGATTGCACGCATCCGAAAATGATTTCCACAGTGCTTGCAGATGTAATCATTATCGATGTTTTTCTTCATGTTGACGGTCCGGTTACAACTAGGACATTTTTCATATAGTCCTTCCGGAACATCCATTTTCTGTGCTTTGATGAAGGAACTTTGTTCTTGAACGATTCTTAAATCGTTTTTAATTCGTTTTCTCTTGTGTAATGTGTTGGCTATATTAGTCATAATCCTCATACTCCAATAAAGAGTCTAGTTTCTTCTCCACAAAAGAAGTATCAAAATTCCCTTTCGAGTAATCGCGATCATTCATCAATAAATATAGAAATGTCTGATTCGTATTGATGCCTTCCACTACCAGTTCTTCCAGTGTGGCACGCATCTTTTTGATAGCTTCCGTTCTGTCGACTCCGTGCACGATGACTTTTCCAATCATCGAATCGTAGAATGGTTGTATCTGATAGTCTTTGTAAATGAAACTGTCGAAACGGATTCCGTTTCCGGATGGAACATGCAACAGATTGATCGTTCCCGGACTTGGTCGGAATCCTTGTTTTGGATTTTCCGCATTGAGACGACATTCGATGCTATGTCCTCTCAGTGTGATATCCTCTTGTGAATATTCCAGTTTTTCACCAGTTGCGATCTTGATCTGTTCTTTGATGATATCAAGTCCAGTTATCATTTCCGTAATTGGATGTTCCACTTGGATTCTCGTGTTCATCTCAATGAAATAGAATTCATCACCAGAAACCAAGAATTCGATGGTTCCAGCGTTCTCATAGTTAACAGTCTTACAGATATTGACAGCGGCTTCACCCATTTTTTGTCTCAAATCGTCTGAAATCAAGCTTGGAGCTTCTTCCACGACTTTTTGATTCCTTCTTTGGATGCTGCAGTCGCGTTCGCCAAGGTGAATTACATTGCCGAACTTATCTGCCAAAATCTGGAATTCAATATGTTTCGGATGAAGAATGAATTTTTCCAAATACATTGTATCATCACCAAAGGCATTTTTGGCTTCCGTTCTCGCGGTTTGAAATGCAGAGACAAAATCATCTAAATCATAGGCAATTCTCATACCGCGACCACCGCCACCAGCACTCGCCTTAATTAAAATAGGAAATCCAATATCCGTGGCAATCGACATTGCTTCTTCCAAATCCTTGACATGACCGACGGAGCCGGGTACGACAGGGACTTTGGCTTTTTCAACAATCTCTCTCGCTTTGGACTTATTTCCCATTTGTTTGATTGAATTACTTTTCGGACCAATGAAATTGATACCGACTTGTTCACATAATTCGGCGAATTCTGGATTTTCGCTTAAGAATCCGAATCCCGGATGAATCGCTTCCGCATGTTTGCTGATGGCTGCTTGAATGATGTTTTCCATATTCAAGTACGACTCACTACTTTTAGCGCCGCCGACACATACTGCTTCATCTGCTAACTGAACATGGAGACTGTCCTTATCAACATCGCTATATATGGCAACCGTCTCAATTCCCATATATTTACAAGTTCGGATGATTCGTACCGCAATCTCTCCCCTGTTGGCGATCAAAATTTTTTGAAACATTACTCTTCAATTTCCATTACAACTTGACCATATTCAACCATAGTTGCATTGGTCACGTTAATTTTTTTAATGATTCCGGATACTGGAGAGGTAATCTCATTCATCACTTTCATCGCTTCAACGATAAAGAGAATATCGCCTTTTTTGACCGATTGGTTCAAAACGACAAACGGCTCGCTATCCGGTGATGGCGACTCGTAGTATGTTCCTACCAAAGGCGCGATAACCGATGTATAATCGTTTTCAACAGTTTGAATCGGATCATGAGCTACCAGTGGTTGTTCCGAATTCGGAAAGAGATTGGTACTTTGATATGAAACAGGAGAAATTGGGTCATTGCCCTTTTTCTCCATTTTTACTGTGAAATCTTTTTCAGTTATTTCGAGTTTGTGAATTGTGGAATCTTCAAACTCTTTGATAATGCTCTTTAATTGTCTTAAGTCCATAAAAGTCTCTCCTCTGATTATTCGAGATACTAAAAATTCTCACTTAAGAAAATTATTTCAATGTATTCTCAATGAATTCTACAATTTGACCAACTGTTTTGAATGATTGAGCAACTTCATCATCGATTGTGAGATCGAATTCATCTTCGATAGCCATGATCAATTCTACTGCGTCCAATGAGTCCGCACCAAGATCTGCAACGAGATCCGCTTCCAAAGTCACTTGTTCTTTTTCAACGCCCAATCCATCAACGATTAGGTCTTGCAATTTTTCAAAATCCATTTTATTCCTCCTAATGTTTGAAATCCTATTAATTTTACCACTAAACAACGTTATTGTCAAATTATTTTGATATTCAAAGGTTTTGAACTTCAATAAGTTTATTTGAGTGATATATTATTTATTTTAACACAATTTTGCAGTTTTGATATAGTAAATATTGATTTATTATTCAAATCGGTATCTTTCCACCTGTAATAGTACAAAGCGAAATCAAGAATCGCTTAATTTCGCTTATTTTTGATTAAATTACTTGATTATGGAACAAATAAACCAATAAGAATATGAATCACTATGAATTTTCAATCATTTTCATGAAAATGGTTACATATTGTTCAACATGAAAACAAATTACGATCTTCCATCAAGATTGTGAAATATATATCACTATATATTCATTATTTTTTATCGCTATTATTCATAATGAGAGGAGAGAGATGCTTGCGTATAATCAAGATATATAGGGATTTCTCCATTTTCAAGTACCAAAGTACCGTTTTCCAATATATCTATTTTTTTGTACGGCTTTTTCTGAAAAATGACTGTGTTGGATTCGAACCGGATCGCTTGTTTATAACGCAAGAAAAGATCCATGTTCTCCAAGTGATCAAATTGTTCTATGAACATTTCCAAGAGGTCTTTAGGGTCTTTTTGCAATCCGCTTTCTTGCATCACTGATGTTGCTTTCGTAACCAATGCATTGGATCCTGTGTTTTGAATATTGATTCCCACTCCAATTACGACAGCCTCTATTGTTTCATATCCTATGCTCTCAATCAACACTCCACATATCTTTTTATGACTGACTAAGATATCATTCGGGTATTTGATATATGCATCCATTCCAAGTTTTTTCAATGCATTCGTGATTGCTAAGCTAGTTCTCATCATGAGTTGAAAGATCTCTTTGCGTTCAACCTTATCTTTTTGTAAGAAACTGAAATATAGATTCCCCAGAGGACTTTCCCAGCTGTTTCCATGACGACCTCGTCCAGCTGTTTGTGTTTTGGCACATACCACACTCCCTGAAGGCAGACTATTGATGTTACGCTTGACATATGAGTTGGTGCTGTCTATCGAATCCAATTGGATATATTGATTTCCAAGCATGGCTTTCCTCCGTTTAAAATCGAGTAAGAAAAGAAAACGGCTGCAATAAACAGGCCGTTTGATATCAATGGTGACCCGTACGGGGTTCGAACCCGTGAATGCATGCGTGAGAGGCATGTGAGTTAACCATTTCTCCAACGGGCCAAATTCTTTCGGTGAGAATATTATAACATATGGGGGTCGATATCACAAACAAGTTTTTCGTATAATTTCGGCTATTTTATCTGTACTATTCCGATGTAGTCCCTGATGGGTATGACAACAATTCTTCTATATTAAAATCATTCACAAGGACTTCCAATGTGAACCAATTCATGGCAATGGCATCATTTAACAATACTATCTCATCATTTTTCACAACGCGATAAAACGCATAATATGTTCCAGATCCAAAATAATAGATGTTCCCGTCATATTCACCCACTTCAATTTCATCATCCGTTACTATTTCCGGACGATATGTGGCTCTGAATACTGTGTAATCTTCGCCTACATAGTATTCCCAATAGAGTTTGTTCTCAACGACAATGCTCTGAGGATCATCAATACAAGCATCTCCGTCCCACATATATCCCATTTGACAATCGACAAAAGTGATTACCTGAGTGGTTGTATTATCAGTGGTTGTATTATCAGTGGTTATATTATCACAAGAATTTAAGGTCCCAGTTATAAAAAGTGCAAATACGATAACCATAATTTTCTTCATATGAACACCTCACTAATTTATTCAGTCGTATCGAACGGATTTCTTCCCTATTGAATTATATCATATTTGGAAAAGTAAGTAAATTTGTCTTGATAATAAAAAAGACCTAGCTATCTCGCTAAATCTAATCGTTTTTATTGGTGACCCGTACGGGATTCGAACCCGTGAATGCATGCGTGAAAGGCATGTGAGTTAACCGTTTCTCCAACGGGCCATGAAAATGGCGCCCCAACTAGGACTCGAACCTAGGACCCCATGATTAACAGTCATGTGCTCTAACCAACTGAGCTACTGAGGCATTAAAAAGAAAGCAGCCTGGCAATGTCCTAGTCTCGCACCTAAAGGTACTACATTCGGCGCTGAAGTGCTTAACTACTGTGTTCGATATGGGA
>JAFGQH010000074.1 GCA_016935815.1 Bacilli bacterium
AAATAAAAGAACTCGCTCCATTGCATTTTAGGAAACAAGTTCTTTCGACTCTTTTTATTTAATTGTCCGTTTTATGGAAACTAACTCTTCCATTCAGCTTCTCTTTTTTTATTCGTTCGTCAATTTGTGTTTGTAATACCGTTCGCGTTCCAAGACTCCAATGCTACCGGTTAAATGACCAACCTCAACCAGATTTAACTCTTCTCCCAAAACCGTTGTTTTGGAATCAATGTTATCGATGAAGTGGATAATCAATGCCTCTGCGATATTTGGTTTTCTTGGCGAACCAAAGTTTCCATAATAGTGATGACTGATGATGATGTGTTGCAACAACATCGGTTCTTCTTCGTTCTCGTATCCAAGTTCTTTCGCTACCGATTCAACCATACTTGCCCCCATCGTGATGTGACCGATAAGTTTTCCCTTGATTGTGTATTCGCTGCCTTCATAGGAATCGAATTCAAAGATTTTGCAGATGTCATGCAAGATAATTCCCGCATTGACAAGATCGACCGACAGGAACGGATAGACTTTAAAGAACCCTTCTGCCAGTTTCAACATCGAATGAGTATGGTATGCAAGCCCTGAAATATAAGCGTGATGAAACTTTGTCGCTGCCGGATACAGGTAGAAATCTTCTTTGTATCGATCATAAATCGACTTTGTGATATCCTTTAGGATTTGATTGGAAAGCGATTCGATTACTTTCTCGATATCTGCTTTGATCGTCTCGATTTCGATTGGTGCATAGTGATAGAAAAACTTCAACAGTTGTTCTTTGCGATTGTCGGACAGATCCATTTCTCCCAAGATGATGTGAGACTTCACTTCATAGTGAATTTTCTCCTTGAACTCCACAGGTATGGTTTCAAAGTAATAAATCTTATTCAAGGCTACTTCTTCTCCTTGAGGTAGTCTGACAATGATGTTTTCGGAATCTTCCGTCAAAACATTCACCGGATAGGTTTCGTAGGTAGAATCGTTGGTCTGTAGAACTTTACCGAAAAACTTGTATTCTTTTTTTGGCTCAGCCATAAAATCACTCCTTTACAAAGATATATGTTCCGATATCTTTTAATATGTATTCATACCGGTCTTCCACTTCATACTGTTCTGTAGATGAGAGGAATATTTCGTATTCATCTGGTATGATGACGGTTTCTTCCAAAGCCAAAGGCTTGAAGACAAGCAAGATATTACATTTGTTGTTGTAATGGACCATCAGGGATCCGGAATTCATCTCAATGACTTCAATTCCCTGTTCCATTTCTGATGTGGATTTCAGTTTGAAGCATTCATGTCCTTTTCGGAAACGAATCAAAGCTTCAATGAATTCCACTTCTTTCTTATAATGTTCCCTTCTCTGCCAATCAATCAGATTGATGGTATCAGGAGAGATATAGGAATTCTCATCGTCGTGTTTTGTCCGGAAGAATTCTTGACCGGAATGAAGAAATGGCACCCCTTGAGATAACAAGACCAAAGCTGTTGCCAGCATCTCTTGTTTCTTGACGATTTCTTCGTCTTCTGTAATATGCATTGCTTTGTCGAAAAATGTCATATTATCATGGCACTCGACGTAATTAATACTTTGAGTGGTGTATTTAAACATGTAACGGTTATAGGCAGATCCCAAAACCATTTGTTTTACAATATCGATTTTATCCGGGCTCCCCGTAGCGTACCCGGGGCGATCCACATGGAAGGTCGCTCCTTTGATAGTTTCTCGGAAAGTATCATTGAAAAAGCCGATGGTATGAATGACTTTCTTGTTTGACATATGAGCCATACGATCTGTAATATTGGAGGAATACATATTCCAACCTTCTCCGTAAACGATGATATGTTCGCTGATATCATGAAGTTCCTGTCGCAATTCATTCATCGTTTCATAATCGATCAACCCCATCAGGTCAAATCGGAATCCATCGATTCGATATTCATTGACCCAATACATGACATTATCAATAATCAATTTGCGCATCATTTTTCTATGGCTAGCCACATCGTTGTGACAGCCGGAAATATTTGTGCAGATACCTTCTCTATCAACGTGATATGGGTATCCTGGTACAAGTTTTTCGTATGGGAAATTGTCGGCATCATAAACATGATTGAAGACCACATCCATGACAACGGAAATGCCGTTTTCATGCAAAGCGTCTATCATTTGTTTGAGTTCATTGATTCGTGAATAAGGATCATCAGGATTGGTCGAATACCACCCTTCTGGAACAAAGAATTGTTGTGGATTGTAACCCCAGTTGTATTGCGGCTCATCCTTGGTTTCGTCGATTCCATCGAAATCAAAAATCGGCATCAATTGAACATGAGTAATTCCTAATTCCTTCAAATAGTCGATCCCGGCGGTAAGTCCACTTTTTGTTTTGATATTCTGTTCCGCAACCCCAAGAAATTTCCCTTTGTGTTCGAAGTTCATGGTCGGATCAATTGTAAAATCTCTGACACTCATCTCATAGATGACGGCGTCGGCGATGTTACCGGAAAAATGAGAACGATGTTTCATGCAAGTAAAACGATCTTTGTCCACAACATAAGAATACTCGCCATTTGCATTCGATGCAATCGCATATGGATCATTGACGACTCGTTCTTGACCATTCACATAAACGATATACCGATAGCGGTAATGTTCCAAATCTCCGTCGATCAAGATTCGCCAGACTCCGGAATTCTTATATGTTAGATTGTATATAAATGTTTCATTGTTTGGTGATAATAATTCTATTTTCACGTATTTGGCAACTGGAGTCCAGATTTTGAATTTGGTATTTTCCTTCGTGTAGGTGAAACCCAAATCGTTCTTCTTATATTGGTAAATATTGTCAAACAATTCTGTACGGACAATCTTCCCGGTATGAAGTTCTGACATTTCGTGTTTTTGATTTTCGACGAAATAGAGTTTGACCAAATCGATGTAGGCATCAAAATGAGCGACCAATTTAATTTCAACCCCTAGGTTGATTTTCTGAATGATTTCAAGTTTGATGATCTCATCGTTTCCAATTAAAAAGTACCTATCTTTGTCTTGATAGTTTTTAATTGGAATAATGATTGTCAGTAAATCAAAATCATCCAGATAACAATAAAATGGGCGATTATCTTTCTTCATATTTAGTCTCCAATAATTGTAATGTATATTGCTTGATTGCCTCATACTCATTCGGCAATTGTTTCGTTATGATTTGATAGGTGATGTCATCAATGACCTCTCCGATTATTTCAGCGTTACGCAGGGTTGTAAGTTCGAGAATGTCTTGACCCTTAAATGCCAAATCACATGTTTTCTTGATTGGTAATCCGTTGTAAAGTTTGAGAATCAAATCCTCCTGATCCTTTGATGTTCCTAACAGTACGGATACTTGATTTGCCATGAGCGGAATCTCTTTCCCAATTCGATAGATGATCAACTCGTTAAACACATCGTTTTCTGTGACCAATACTAACTCCATAATCTTTTCAATGATGGCTTTTTCCTTGTTGGAAAACCTCCACCTATCGGGGATTTCTTGCCTATGCAAATAGAAACATAGGGAGAAGAATACGGGGATTGATAGTTTTGAATTCTTTTGTTTTGACAGAACCCTTAATCCGGATTCCAACTCAGGAAAAACAGTTTTGATGCCTGATTCCTCTAGTAATCTCAAAGCCTTGCCAGCAAATGGTTGATTCAAGATTTTTTTCCACTCACCCAATACTCGTTCATTTGCGATTTCGGATAGTAGGTGGATATTCTTTTGAATGCTCTTGAAGGTATTTGGTTCAATATCAAATCCGAGTTTGGATACAAACCGAAATGCTCGTAGCATCCGAAGTGCATCTTCGTGAAAGCGAATATCCGGATTTCCGATTGCGCGGATCAGGTTTTGATTGAGGTCCGATCTTCCATCATACAAATCAATAATTTCACCATTAATGTCCATCGCAAATGCATTAATAGTGAAATCTCTACGTTCCAAGTCTTCTTCTAAAGAAGATCCAAAGTTAACTGTTTCTGGTTTTCTATGGTTTACATATCGGCCTTCCGTACGGAATGTTGTGACTTCAAATGGATGCTTATCCATAATGACAGTTACTGTTCCGAACCGTAGCCCCGTCGCTTTTGTGTTATCAAATAATGCTTGGACCTGTTTTGGTGTTGCATCAGTGGTGATATCGATATCACCAGCTTCGATGTCTAAAATGGTATCTCTGACAAATCCACCCACGAAAAAAGCTTGATGCCCTGCATCAAGTAGTGTTTTGACAATATTCTTGCCCAAATCATAGTAGGATGTCATAGAAATCACCCAACATATTATACCATAACACAAGGTGAATTCCTATTCATTTTGTTTAAATATTCCCGTGTAAAACAAGAATATGTTATAATATTCTTTGGTGAGTTTATGCGATCAATTCTAACAAAAACGGCAGCTGAAATCGAAGTGAAAAAATCTCGATTCATTGCCGTCATCCTCCCAGTTTCAAAGGAAGAAAAAACCAAAGAGATCTTAAATGAGATCCGCAAGGAATATCCAAATGCGAACCATTATACCTATGCTTATGTTTTAGGCGAAGATGCCAGAATCCAAAAAGCAAGTGATGATGGAGAACCCACAAGAACAGCTGGATATCCGATTTTGGAAATCTTGCTTAAGAATGAATTGACGAATTGTATCCTAATCGTCATTCGATATTTTGGAGGAACTTTACTGGGGACAGGTGGATTGATTCGAGCATACTCTGGTGCTGCTTCAGAGGTATTGAATCAAGTTATCTTTACAAAGAAACAAACCTTCTACTCTTTGAAACTCGTAACTGATTATGATCATCTTGGTCAAGTAGACAGATATATCCGCGATAACACCAGTCTTATCGACGTAAAATATGATCAAAATATCACTTTTTACTTTCATATCAATAAAAATGATTATGAACTAGCAAAGGAACAATTGTTCCAAAAAAATAATTTCGAGAACAAGCTCGAAATTATCGACGAATCATCTGATTGGTTTCCTATTGAAGCAGTGTATTGACCGATTCCAATATCGAGATTACCGCATCGACAAATAAGTATCCCAAAATAATTGCGACAATCATATAAAGAAACCGGATTTGATCCGTGGAATTGTTTTTGAAGATCTTGGAAGTGTCCAACGCTTGCATAGCACGAAATACAAATATCGTTGCGACAAAAAACATGATGATCTTTGATATGATAAATACGGATTGCGGAATTGCTAGAAACATACGATTCACTCCAATACTGCATCCGGTACAAATTGATCGGATGATAGATTTGTTAAAACATTGATCACCAATTCGTTTGGCAGACAAACAATTGGTGTCAGGTGCGAATTGGTTGGCGCTTGCAACTGACAGAGGTCTTTGGGACTCTCCTGATAAACAACTGAGATTTTCCCGTCAGCAACTTGTAGTTTGATACCAACAATCCCATTTTCTTCGGCATAACCATCCACTTCATAGAGTGTTGTCATATCCGAAGTAATGGCTCCCGGAACATAGTAGATTCCTTCACTCGCTCTTGTGACGTCGATATCATCCATAAATTCTGTATCATAAAGGATATATTGATTTGAATCAAGATCAATCATGAGAATCAATTGATCGTGATAAATCACTTGAGCATACTGATTTCCGGTACTGGTTTGATTCTCGTATATTTGAAACCCAACCAAAGAAAGAACTCCGACGACAAGTACGGATAATATAATTAAGAGATCTGTTTTTTTCAACTTGTCACCTCGCTTTCTTTGCCTAACCATATTATAACATTTGTATGATTGATTAAAGGAGTTTTTATGAAAAAATTGATGATTGTGCTGTTTGCGATTTTCATAACATTGTCTTTATCGGGATGCACCCAATTTGAAAATCCTAATGAAGACTATTGTATGATCAGCTATGATCAAACTTGGTATGGGTGTCAAAAAACACTGACCAGTTATTTTGATACCACGATGAGTTTGACATTATATTACACACCGGAAGACAATTATGATGTTGCCTTCTATTTTGACTATTTTGAGACAATCCTCAGTCAATATCATAAATCGTTCGATAATTACCATGAATATGAGGGTGTGAATAATGTTTACACAATCAATCACGCAACCGGCCCTGTCGTACTGGATGATGTTTTGTTTGATGCCATTCAATATTCTTTAGATAACGATGAACTCGTTGTCGTCGATGGAACGCCAATGTTCAATATCGCTTTACAACCAGTATTGTCGATTTGGCATGATGCCAGAGAAAGTACAGAGTGTGATGACACAATAGAGCTTGGTATCAGTTATTGTCCAGTTCCAAACGATTTGATTGATGGTATATCTTTTAATACTAATCCAGCTGACATCGTATTGGATCCAGAAACCAATACCATCAGTTTCTTAAAAGAAAATATGGGAATAGATTTAGGTGGTATGGCAAAAGGATATGTATCCAAAATCATTTCCGATTATCTGGATTCAGCTGGAATCACATATCTCTTGAATACCGGTAATTCCAATGTGATTGGAGGTGGATTTAACCCGGCTAGAGAGAACGGTTATTTCTATATTGCCTTGAGTAAGCCTACCACTTCTTTTTCTATCATGACAGAGTATTATTTGACCGTGATGGTTCCTGAGGGTATGGCAGTTGTCACAAGCGGAAACAATCAACGCTTCTTTATCGGAATCGATGACGAAGAAGTCTATCATCACATCATCGATCCTATTACAAATTATCCAGGTGGATATTCGATGTCGGTTACCCTTCTGTATGAAGATTCCGCCTTAGCGGATATCCTCTCAACAGCAATCTATCTAATGCCTCTTGAAGACGCAAAAAGCTTCGTTAACAATTATGATGGATTGGAAGCGGTGTGGTATCACTACGATGGGACTTATGAATACTCCGATGGATTCGAGCAATACATCGCTGAAGTATACTATCTATAAAACAAACACTTCCGATTGGAAGTGTTTTTTAGTATTTCATAATCCGATCTGAGAAATTGTGGATGATCCAATTTGCCAAATATCCAGTAATCAATCCTGTTGGAACAGACACAATCATCATATAGGGTAGATAATAGATCAAACTCGTAGTATGTACTACACCAATTGCTATCGCTATTTGCCCAATCATATGCATCAGTGATCCCAATACGGAGACCGTATAGATTGAAAGTTTGGTTCCCTTTAATAAAAGCATAGAAATCAATGCCAGTAATCCGCCACCTAGGCTGATTAAAAACGTCGGAGAAAACAAACCACTATAGATCAAACCTACTAATAAGATTCTCAAAATCGCGACAGTAGCCGCTTCTTTGCGTGACATCGTAAACAACACGACAAGCGTGGCGATATTCGCAAGGCCTAACTTGATTCCAGGAAATGCAAATATCGATGCGGACAAAACCGATTCCACAATTGACAAGACGATACTGATGGTCACCATCAACGCAAGGAAAACGAGCTTACGAGTACTCAAACCGTTATCTCCTTACCTGGAAATACAGATACAACATCACAAGTGGCCAGAACAATAGACCTATTGCTACGAAGATGAACCAAAGGTACTGAGGTGTGAGCCAAAGATCGATATAAACTGTAAGTCCGGTAATGATCAGATAAGCTCCAACCGAAAACCAAACTTGGTTTCTGCGTTTTCGCTTGATATTGTTATTCTTGATTTCAGGAAAAGCTTCCAAGACATCTTTGGTATCGCCAAATTCTTTAATCGAGGTTTCAATTGCTTCTTCTCTTGATTTTCCTTGTTCGACTAAGTCATCGACTTTTTCTTCCAAGCTAGTAGTTAATATTTCAATCAATTCTTTTTTGTCCTGTTCGTTGAAAAAATCTTTCAGCAATCCTGATACAAATCGTTTTATCTTGTTCATTTGATGTCATCCCCCAAAATATTGATCATGATTTCCTTTAAAGTTTTGTATTCATGAATCAACTCTTTATAATATGCTTTTCCAAATGAAGTGATTCGATAATATCTACGTTTTCTACCGTGAGATTTTTCACCCATATATGAAGAAATCAGTTCCTTGCTTTCAAGACGTTGCACTACAGAGTACAACGTCGCTTCTTTTATATCAAAGACATTGTTGGTCCGCTCTTTGATCTCATTTACGATTTCATAGCCGTACATGTCTTTTTCTTGTAATAATTTCAAGATAATCGTATCGATATTACCTCGAATGATATCACTATTAATCATAGGAATCCTTTCTATTTGTTCAACACGTATCCGATTGTGATTGCCCCTGGTCCACCATGTGCTCCAACAGCTGGTGTCAGAATGTATTCTTTGATTTCACCGACATTCTGTCGTAGTTCTTTCACTTTCGCTTGCATATATTTTACAGTCTCTGGGTTGTTGGCGTGGATAATAAATGTTTCCACGTCTTTCCCTTCGGTCTCTTCCATATATTTTTCAATGACTCTATCGACCGCTTTATTAAATGTGCGTATTTTTTCCACACTGACGACAGCACCTTCTTTATTGATTTCCAAGAGCGGCTTGATCTTCAGTGCATTCGCGATAAATCCCGCCGCATTGGACAAGCGTCCGTTTTTGACAAGGTAGCGCAAATCATTAACTGCGAAATAGATATGATTATTGTCTCTGATATATTCAAGATCTTCAATGATTTCTTCAATCGTTTTACCGGCTTTGAACCCTTCATGAGCTGTAAATACCATCTTGCATTCGATATAACCGACAGATTTGGAATCAAAAACCCTGACGTCTACACCTTCAACCATTTTCGCTGCGAGCAAAGCATTCTCATAGATTCCACTCATCTTGGATGAAATCGTGATAAAAAGGATCGTGTCGCATCCGTCATCTCTTAACCGTTCGTAATGCTCCAGCATGGTTCCTGTAGATGCCATTGCGGTTCTTGGGAACAGACTTGGATCTTCTTTGAGCATTTCATAGAAACGCTCTGCAGTTAATTCCTCATAATCGACATATTCTTTGCCGCCCATCAAGATAGTTGATCGGATGATATCCACTTGATAATCGTGTTTGATATAATCGATGGAAGAGTTCGTACAAACCATAACGCCTAGTTTTTTCATTTATAGATCCCCCTATTGTTTATATCTTAATTATAACGATATCCAGATAATTGTCAATATAGGAGAAAGGCGGGAGAAACAAAAAAACCAACTAAAATAGTTGGTTTATGTGTCTAAATCAATGATTTCGAATCCCGCTTCCAGTAATCTGGATGCGGCAATTCCCATACCTTTGATTTTCAGATGGGAGAAGGTTCCATCATAGATGGTTTTATAACCACAGGATGGCGACCCATCTTTCAATATCACTTTATTGCAGCCGGCAGCTTGTAACAAATCCAAGGAACGCAATGTTCCGATTTTGAATTGTTCCGATACATCGAGTCCTTTTTTGTTCAGGACTCTACCATCAGCCTGTATTTCACTTGGTATTCTAGGGGTGCCTAACCCACCAAATACTTCGGGACAGATGAGAACGACTTCTTTTCCTTTGATATGATCTATCACGTCGAAATTCAAATTATGCAAACCATTGTATTTGCAATTGAGTCCCAAAAGACAAGCGCTAACTCCTATGACATCTCGTTTCATTCGAACGAATCAATGTTGATATTGATTTTCTTTTCGACTCTGGATGCGGCAGCGTATGCGATGGTACGAATCGCATTTGCGATTCTTCCACCTCTACCGATCACGCGTCCGAGATCTTCTTGATTGACAAGCACTTGAATCGTTACAGAAGCTTCATCTTCTGAAAATTTCTTCACCAATAAATCTTCAGGATGTATGACCAATGGCGTTACCAAATCTAATACTAGTTTTTCAAAATCAACAGCCATTATTAAAACCCCTTATTTGCTGTTTTTCTCAGCGACAAGTTGGCGAATAATCCCCGCTTTTGTAAACAAGTTTTTGACTGTATCTGTAGGTTGAGCACCTTTTCTCAACCAGACCAATGCTTTTTCATTGTCGATATTGACGTATGTTGGTTCTTTCGTAGGATCGTATACACCTACGATTTCCAGATATTTACCATCTCTTGGTTTTCTGGAGTCTGCTGCGACGATTCTGTAGAACGGTTTTTTCTTTGTACCAAAACGTTGTAGTCTAAGTTTAATCATTTTTGTAATCCTCCTTGGTTTGATTCCATCATATTCTAACAAAAAAAATAGCATCTGTCAAGTATTTTTTATTGACAGACGCATATGTTTTTTTATTTCTTATAAAGTTGGCATTTCTACAAACGATTCATCGATTTTGCGAATTAGTTTATGTTGCTTCAATTCTTTCTTGATATGAGCGAATTCTTCTGCATCACAATAACCGACCAAGTATTTACCACCTTGGTTCACATATGCGATATTGATTTTGTATTTTTTGATTTCCTTCAGAACTTTCTTGTTTTGAAAATATATGATTATACCTTTTCTGTCTACCATGTGTTTCACCATCTTTTTCTCTATAGATTATATCATAAACTTTGCGTTTGTTCCATAGTTTGCACAAGTTAAATATCTTTCCTTTTATATCTTGATTTGATATAATGTTGATGGTGATAGTTATGTTATTAATGAAAGATGTTATCCAAGATGGACATCCGACTCTAAGAATGCGTGCCAAGGAAGTATCATTACCGCTGAGTCAAGAAGATTTGAAGACTTTGAGAGAAATGATGGAATTGGTTGAAAATTCCCAGGACAATGAAATGGTGGAACAATATGACTTGCGTCCTTCTGTCGGCTTGGCAGCGCCTCAAATCAATATTTCTAAGAAAATGTTTGTGATGAAGGCAATGGATGAGGGGTTTCAAAATGAATATCGATATGCGATTGTAAATCCTAAAATCATATCCATGTCTGAGGAATCCACTTATCTGGAAGGTGGAGAAGGTTGTTTATCAGAACCAGAGGACGTTACTGGCCTTGTGAAGCGAGCAAAACGGATCAAAGCAAAAGGTTACTTGGTTGATTTGGATACGGGAGCCGTCAAAGAAACGGTGATAAAATTGAGTGGATATCCAGGAATTGTATTCCAACATGAATACGATCATCTGTTAGGAATCATGTTTGTCGATAAAGTTAGTGAATTCCTTCCGGATATCGAACCGGTTCGATTTGGATCGGACGAATTATAATCATGAATGACGCTTGATAATTCAAGCGTCTTTTTTTTATTATATTGTGTTGACACTCTCGTTTGATTTTGATAAAGTATTATGTGAGACATAGTAGTTGAAAAGGATGTGTTATAAATGAGTGATTATATTATACTAACGGATTCTTGCGTTGATATTCCAGATAGTTTATCAAAGGAGTTGGGACTTGTTGTTCTACCTTTGAAGGTGACAATTCGGGGTAAGGAATATGATAATTTATTGGATGAATCCCAGATTTCATCAAAAGTGTTTTACGATATGCTTAGACAAAAGGAATCTGCGACAACCGCACAAGCCAATCCACAAGGGTTTGTAAGTGTCATGGAACCTTTGCTAAAAAAGGGATTGGATATTCTATCCATTTCATTCTCCAGTGCATTGTCGGGAACCTATAATTCCAGTCTGATCGCTGCGAAAGAATTGGAAGAATCTTATCCTGATCGAACAATCATTACAATCGATTCTCTTTGTGCATCCATGGGTCAGGGTTTGCTTGTCACATATGCTGGAAAACTAAGGAATTCTGGAAAATCAATTGACGAAGTAGCTGCTTTTGTAGAGGCGACAAAACTGAATATCAGCCATTTGTTTACAGTAAGCGATTTGGGCCATCTTCGTAGAGGTGGAAGATTATCTGCCTCCAGTTTGGTTCTTGGAAATCTTCTTAACATCAAACCACTTCTTCATGTCTCTCAAGCAGGAGAGTTGAAAGTATATGGAAAAGCAAGAGGAAGATTCAAATCATTAAACTTGTTGGTAAATCGAATGGTGGAAACATTCGATAAAGAAAAAAATGAGATGATCTATATCTCCCACGGAGATAGTTTGGAAGATGCATTATATGTTCGAGATGCGATCCAAGACAAGCTAGACCTTCCGAAAGAAATGTTCCTGATTAATCCGATCGGACCGGTAATCGGAGCTCATTCCGGAGTAGAAACATTGGCCATCTTCTATATCGGATCGGAAAGATTCGCAGAATAAGAAACCCTCAATAATAGAACATCAATATCGTGAATATATTGATGTTCTTTTTACTTAGCATCATCGATTCAACCGTGCTATTCTTGACAATTATGTTTAATTATGTTATATTATTTATGATTATATTTGATTTATGTGGAAGGATTTATGGCAAAGTTTATTGGGCAGATGCATCGTTAGTATCGAGAAGCAAGCCAATTTGAAGCCAAAGCGAGAAACAAAGAAAAAGCGATTTTGGGAGAAATAAATACGAGTGCAAAGTGGCAGACTTCACACAAAAGTAAAGTGGCCAAGCTTTCGTTTCTGCTTCTTCTATATGCCTTCGGCAATCATGATGGTACTATTTCGAAGTTCGAAAATAAGGTTTTTAAGTTAGTGATTAAAAACGAGAAAGAGCACTTGCTGAAAGATGATTTGAATAAAATCATATTATTGAGTAAGAATAAAGTCAACAGAAACACCGTTCATAGTTTCATTCTTCAAGAACAATTATCAGAAACAATTGTCAACGAAGCGATGGATTCCGTTCGGAAACATTTTCAGTCAAAACCAGATTACACATTATTGTTAGACTCTCTATTCATGTAGATTCTAACATTAGAAAGGAATATCGTTATGGCTATTTGTGGGGATTTTTACAAAGAATCATTGGCGAAAGTCGAGAATCAAAGACCTTTTTTGAATCAAACATTACTAGAATTTGAAACGAAAGAAGGCAAAAAAGCGGAACAATTTGAAAATGGTATGGAAATTGATTATGAAAAGAAACATTCGATCATGACTCTGATTTTGGTCTTGTATACATTTCAAAATGATGATGGCAGAATTTCACGATTTGAGAAGAAAATATTCAAACAAATACTTCGAGATCATAAAGTCAATCTAAACAAACAAGACATCAAAGAAATACTAGATTTATCAAAAGCGGAGATCAAGAAAGATTCCATTCTGAAATACGCCAAAGAAAAACACACTAAACCGGACACCTTAACAAAAGCAATCATTACAGTTAAAGATTATCTGCGCGCTAGTCCGGTCTACATTCAAATACTCGATCAAATTGAGTCGAAGGAAAAATCAAATAGTGGGGGAAATCATGT
This sequence comes from Bacilli bacterium, assembly GCA_016935815.1. GTDB lineage: Bacteria > Bacillota_I > Bacilli_A > Izemoplasmatales > Hujiaoplasmataceae > 4572-104. The sequence continues at coordinate 13,287 of JAFGQH010000074.1, forward strand.
CAAGTAAAAGTGTTAGTTTAGTCAATTTCCAGAAAACTCTGATTCGTCTGGAAGCTCAAAACGAAAGATACAAAGTCGTTTTGGATGTCCTGGACAAAAAAAGAAGACTCGGTGATTCCGTTTCTTCAGCAGATTGGAAAGTTGCCTATCGCTGCAAAGTCTCCAAATTATCATTGGTACTTCTGCTGTATCTGTTCGGTAATGACGACGGAGAAGTAACAAAGTTTGAAAAGAAAGTTTTCAAAATGGTACTGAAGGAAGAAAAAGAACACTTGCTAAAAGATGATTTGAAAAAAGTCATTTCGTTGAATCAAAATATCGTAAGTCATACGGCGGTCCATAATTTCATATTACAGGAGCAGTTATCGGATAGCGTCATCAAAGAAGCCTCCGAACACGTTCGCAAACATATCATGTCTAAAGATGCTTATGCAAGATTGCTAGATGCGCTATTTGAATAAAAAAAGAGAGTTATTGGTTTTGGCCAATAACTCTTTCCTTATTTAATTGTAAATTAAATCTAGTATCTGCATCACTACTTCAAAGCCTTCTTTAGGCAATTCCAGATCAGCGGCAGCGTATAGGTCGTCAAGGGAAGTATAGCCCCCATCATTATATCCAAAATCGGACCCGTCAATCAAAAAAGTCCATGAAGTTGGATATTCTTGATAATTGCAGATCCCACCATCGCTATAAATTTCACAACTGATCACTGTATTTCCATGGACGAATTCTGAATACAAAGGTTGAATCTCAAAATCGAATCCCATCTCAATCAATTGATCCTTCAGATCATTGAATTGAGATAGTATGATTATGTTCCCAGGTAGATTTACGCTTGTCTCATTGAAATTGGAGAAATCCAAAGTGATTTCCACTCTTAATCCGTCTTCCTCAGATGCAAAAAACATACTCTGGACGCTATCATCAGCAATCAAAATCTTGAGTTCGTCAAAATCTGGATCATCTAGAGAATATACATACCATCCATCGATCAATTCGAAATCATCTTCTATCATAGTATCCGCATCGCTATTAAAATCCAACGCGGAGAATCCAAGCGCATCCTCAAATTGGATCTCTTTTGGTAGATAATTCGTCCCGAAATCCTCCAATGTGTAATATTTGTCGTCCTCAACAAATTCATACGTTGTCTCTTCGTCAATCGTGATAGCAGAATAATTTCCATCTATTAGCATATTCGCCACAATTTCAAACTCATATGTTGGTATGCTGGTAGTCATTTCAATTGTAACGCTCTCCATAGTCTGTAGTTGCTCAATGGCTTTGTCAAATTCTGATTGTCCCAGATCACATCCTACCAAAGATACCACAAACAATAAACCTAATAATGCAATAATCTTTTTCATTTGTTCCCCCTAATAATTTTGTATCTCAATTATTATATCATATAGCAATGAATCCATCCATAAAAAATATATTTCATTATTCTTCTATATAAAAAACGAGTGAAAAAAAACTCGTCTTCTTTTTTTATCGATTCAATTGTCACATTTCATTGTAAATGAGTCCTGCCTAAATCCATGAGGGTTATATCCTCTGATTCATCCTCTTTTGAGGAAATCATAACGATCCAAACATCCAAAACTAGTGTTAAAATCATCAATGTAGAGTTATTTATTACTTCGTACATTGCAAAGAGACTTTGAAATTGATAATGTCGAAATCCATAAATTGGAAGGATGATATCAAATGCGGGAAACGCATTTGCACTCGTAAGGTAGGGATTCACCAAACTATTCATCACAAATAATAGACCCAAGACAACGCTCACCAACAAAACACCTTCCATTACAATCACGCCAGGTTTTGGCTTGTTGAAGAATACTAAAACAAATATCGTGAGTGCATAAACCGAAAACAATTGATACAAACGCCGCATCAATCCCAAGTATTGATAATAATTATAATCATTGTAAACTTCAACTAAATTGTTCTTATTCAGCATGACAAAAAGCAAGAATGCCATGAACAACAGGGTGATTGTTCCTATGATTCGTTTTGTCCATATGAAAAATTGCATCTGATACACCATTCCTTTTTATAGAATAAACATATCATATCAACACTTTATTTGTAAATTCTTCAATAAAAATAAAAAAGAATCCTCTCGAAAGTGTTCCATTAAAACGTACAGAAAAATAAAAAGAGTCATATTAGAAGAAATTCTAGTATGACTTTTTGATATAATATAAGGC
>JAFGQH010000075.1 GCA_016935815.1 Bacilli bacterium
GAGGGGTAGCGAAGAGGCTAAACGCGGCAGACTGTAAATCTGCTCCCATCGGGTTCGGCGGTTCGAAACCGTCCCCCTCCACCATCTAAAAAATATCAGTCGAAAGACTGATTTTTTTATGTGAAAAAAAAGAACAGACTAAGCTGTTCTAGAATGGCAAGTATACATTCGGTTGATAGAGTTTAACTGTTTTTGCAAATTCCGCTATCGTATTTTCCGAATAAGGAGGAACATCAATCAATTCTTGATCGGATTCCAAATACACTTCGGGAGTGCGATAAGGGTTCAATACATACCTGGGAAGTGGTGGTAATTCCTTTGCCATTTGGATCAAATCCTCCAAATTTAACTGCGGAATAACCGTTGTTCGTACTTCAAACTCTTTCTGATGCTCTATTAAGAGTCGGATTGTATTCAATACATTTCGAGGATTAGCCTCAGATCTGGCTATTTCCTCATATTTTGAAATAGGCGCTTTATAGTCTATTGCATAGTAATCCACAGCGTTCTCATCGATACATTTCTGGATAATTTCGGGGTTGCTGCCATTGGAATCGAGTTTTGTCAAATAGCCCATTGACTTGACTTTTTTTAAGAAAGGAATCAAATCGAAATGAAGAGTAGGTTCACCGCCAGTTATAACAACGGAATCAATTAAACCAAGCCGTTTTTCTAATAAATCATCGATTTCTTTTCTGGGTATAATATGGTCGATATCCTCTATAATTAGCCGGTTATGGCAGTAAAAACAGTTAAAATTACAGCCCGGCGTATATAATACGATAGAAATTTTTCCGGGATAATCGAGTAAAGATGATTTTGTAATTCCCGCAAAAATCATACTGGTTTATCCTCAGAATCGATTGGTTTCTCTTTGATCACATACTTCACTCGGTCTTTATATTCTTCCTTTTTACCCTTGTTGAAGTTCTGAACCGGTCTTAAATACCCTACAACCCGAGTGTAAACCTCTGCTGGCTTGCCACAGGTCGGACAAACGAAGTGTTCTCCGGAAATATATCCATGATCATTACATACCGAGAAGGTTGGGGTCAAAGAGATATACGGTAATTTATATTTTGAAAATACCTTTTGGATTAAATTCTTTGTCGTTTGTGTATCTTTGATTCGTTCGCCAAGATAAAGATGCAACACAGTTCCTCCGGTATACATTGATTGTAATTCATCTTGAAGATCCAAAGTCTCAAAAATGTCATCAGTGAAACCGACAGGTAATTGAGATGAATTGGTGTAATATGGAACCTCGGTTCCTGATGTGATGATATCCAGATATTTCTCTTTATCTTTTTTAGCTAAGCGATAGCTGGTTCCTTCAGCAGGAGTTGCTTCCAGGTTATAATAATGTCCGGTTTCTTCTTGAATATCTTTAATAACATCACGCATATATTGCAATGTTTTGACAGCGAATGCTTGCCCAATGGTCGTTGTAAGATCGATTTCACGACCCAAAAGGTTTTGACAAGCCTCGTTCATACCAATCAATCCAATTGTATTGAAGTGGTTGTACCAATAAGAGCCGCTTTTCAACTTCACATCTCTCAAATAGGAACAACTGTATGGATATAACCCTTTATCAGTTTGTTCTTCAATGATTCTTCGTTTGATTTCTAGGCTTTTCTTAGCAGTATCGATGGCTTCCATCAAGCGAGCAAAGAATTCGGATTCAGAATGAGACAAATAAGCCAATCTTGGAAGATTGATCGTGACGACACCTATTGATCCTGTCAAAGGATTTGATCCGAACAATCCACCTCCACGTTTTCTGAGTTCGCTAGTATCTAATCGTAATCTACAGCACATTGACAATGCGTCTTCTGGAGACAAATCGGAATTGATGTAGTTTGAAAAATACGGAATTCCATATTTCGCAGTGATTTCCATGAATTTTTCGACAACCGGACTATCCCAATCGAAGTCTTTTGTAATGTTGATGGTTGGAATCGGGAAGGTAAATACGCGACCCTTTGCATCTCCTGTCATCATAACATCACAGAAAGCATAATTGATCATATCCATTTCCGCTTGGAATTCACCATAAGTTTCTGGCATTAATCTTCCGGCGTAGATGACATTTTGATCTTTCATGGTTGTAGGAGCTTTAATATCGAATGTCAGGTTTGAGAAAGGACATTGGAACCCGACTCTAGTTGGAACATTCAGATTGAAGATGAATTCCTGCATTGCTTGTCTGACTTCTTTGAATCCTAAGTTGTCATAACGTACAAAAGGAGCCAGGTACGTATCAAATGAGGACCAGGCCTGAGCACCCGCGGTTTCGCCTTGGGTTGTAAAGGTTGAATTTATGATTTGCCCTAAAGTGGAGCGGAAATGTTTCGGAGGACTGGATTCGACTTTGTTCGGTACCCCACCAAAACCACTTGTAATGATTTGTCGAAGATCCCAACCAGCACAATATGGACCGAAAAATCCAAGATCATGGATATGGATATCTCCCTCTTGGTGTGCGTTTCGTATTGATTCCGGGTAGACTTCATGAAGCCAATAATTCTTCGTGAATTCTTCCCGGACATAATTGTTCAATCCGTTAATGGACTTTTGAGTGTTTGCATTTTCGTTGATTTGCCAGTCTCGATCATTTAAATATTCTGTAAACATATCGATTGTGGCGCCAATCAGAGCGTTCGCTTCCCGCGACGCTCGACGTTTTTCCCGATATAATATAAATGCTTTGGCTGTTTTTGCGTGTCCATTTTCAATGAGTACTTTTTCCACGATATCTTGGATGCTTTCCACTTCCACGATACCGTTGGGATATTTTTGGTCTGCGATCATGCAAACTTGTTCTGTCAGGTCTTCAGATTTTTGGAAATCAGATCCCCCAACAGAGGTTGCAGCCTTAAAAATGGCCAGTACGATTTTCTCTTTCCTGAAGGGTACAATCGCTCTGTCTCTTTTAATAATCTTGATTGGCATTTATATTCCTCTTTTCCTAGTAGGTAATTTTCATAATATACTAATTTCAAAGATTGTGTCAAGTGGTTTTCCGAAATTAAATTTTTGTGAAAATGTAGCAATTTGATGCAATATCGCACAATCAAGCAATTACACAACAAACCCTTGAAATAAAAATAATTACGTAAAAAAATCAACAAATGAAATTATGCTCGATTTCACTTTTCGAATTTGTGTAATTTGTTTGACAGCACATAGGTAAAGTAATATAATTATTGTGTATAGCGGAGGGCAATTGAATATGAAAAAAGCTATAGTCGAAGGAATGTGCTGCAACGGTTGCGCCGAAGAAGTAAAGCATATTTTCCAAAATATCTACGGAATATCAAATGTTTCAGTCGATCGCGAGGAAGATGCAGTCACATACGAAGGATTCGTCTCAAAAAGAGTGATTGAAGAAGCTTTGCATGATACAAGTTATACATTGAAAAGTATTCAGAAGATTGAAAAATAAGGCTCTTTTACGAGCCTTTTCCTTTTTTACGGGGCAGTACAATTAAGATGTTTTATTATATCATTATTTATAAAAGTGATATAATGATGATAAGAAGGTGTTATCAATGGCAAGTATTATATCTAAAGTCACAGAACTCGATAAAGAAATGAGAGAGAAAGTGAGACAACTGGAGGAAGAAAGAGATCAACTTCCGGTTTTTTTGCGCGAACAGCGAAAAGAAATGAACAAAAAGTACGAAGCCGAAGCTAAGAAGACTATTTCCGAACGTAAAAAAGTTGTAGATTCCGAGTTAAAAAAGGCCCAAGAATCAGCAGAGATCGATTTGACTCAAGCCATCAACGAAATACAAGAAGTATACGATGACAAGAAGGACCAATGGATCAAAGAGATCTATTCAGAATGTGTGAAGAATTTCTCGGAGGAATAGATTATGGCAAATGTTGCAGGCAACGCTATCATCACAAAAGCCAAAGCAATTTACCGAAACCGACTGAAACCGGAAGATTATGAGGAATTGTTGAAGTACAATTCCATATCCGATATTGTCGGTTATTTGAAACGCAATCAAAAGTTTGAAAATACTCTATCCGATGTTGACGAATATTCAATCCATAGAGGTCAATTGGAGAATATGATTCGAAAAAGTTATTTTGACAATCTGACCAGGTTGGTTAAATTCGTTAGTACTCCAGATAAAAAATTCTACGAATTGGATATGATTCGAAGAGAGATTGAAATTGTTTTATCCAGTATCCGTGCCGTCATTTCAGCTAGTCTTGAAAGTTCTATCCGAGATTTGCCTATGTTCTTCCAGAAGCATGCAAGTTTTGATATTGAGGATGTGACAAAGGCGATGACTATGAGAGATTTATTGGAGTCTTTGAAGGATACCAGATATCACACTGTTCTAGAACGTTTTTATACGGATTTGCCTGAAGAAATCCGCTACTCTGATATCGAATATGCACTTTATCTTCAATATCACGAAATTGTTCTCGAACGAATCAATAAGTATTATAAAGGAAAGAATCACGAGATTTTAATGAACATGTATCAGTCCAAAGTCGAAGTGGAAAACATCGTTAAAATATATCGTATGAAGAAATTCTATAACGCATCCGGACCAGATATCATGAAAGCTATCATGACAGAAGATATTCGCATGAGCAAGCAAAAATTAAGAGAACTCATAAATGCCGAAGATGCAGACGATATATTACAAGCTTTATCAGATTCCGATATGTCCGAATATAAGGATGAAGATGGATTCATCTATATCGAATATCAAGCGGGGAAAATAAAATACAATCTGGCAAAACGCTTTATGTATTTTTCCACATTTCCGCCAATTGTTTATAACGCTCTACTGTTTCTCAATGATATCGAACGCACGAATCTTTTCAACATCATTGAAGGGATCCGCTATGATATTGCCAAGGAAGACATTAAGAAACTGCTGATCTATTGAAAGGAAAACCATGAATAAAAAGAAACTGAGATTATTCCGAATCACCGGACCCTCTGTTGAACTAGACCAAACATTGGAAACGTTCATTACGGTTCCGTGTGTTTATCCCATAAAATCAAATGAATTCAAAGAGTTGGTCCACGGCCTTGCGCCGGTACCAACTGATAACCCGTGGGAAAATATCGCGAAAACTATATCTGATATCGAAAAAGATATTCGCATATCTATTCCGGAAATCGACAAGCATACTTTGGATTATTCATTGGACGACATACGTGGTTTTGTTCAAGATATGAAACAGAAATTCCATGGGTTAACCGACCATAGAAACGATACAGAAAAACTGATTAAGAAGTATGAAGATGCTTTGACTCAAGTCAATAACATCATTGATCTGGATATTTCATTGGACGATATCTTCTCTTGTGAATATGTGGATGCAAGATTTGGTAAGTTACCAGTGGATAGTTTGGATATCTTGAAGTTATATGACAAAAAACCATTTGTATTTCAGACTTTCAAACAAGAGAAAAACTACTATTGGTGCATGTACATGTCCGCGCATAAGAACGAGAAAGAAATCGACAATATCTTTTCCTCTGTCTATTTTGAGAGGGTTTATATTCCTGATTTCGTTCACGGAACTCCTGAAAGCGCAAGAAAATCATTGGAAATGGAAATTACCGTTGCCAAAGAGAATCTCGTTGATATCAACAATGAGATCAAAGAACTTTTTGATTCGAACAAAGACCAAATGATACAGACCAAAGCAGAACTTGATTTTCTAACCAAACTCTATTTGGCTAGAAAATATGTCATTGCTTTGGGTGATAAATTCAATATCAGTGGATTTGTGCATTTCAAGAACGCTGACTATTTGGAACAAAAGTTCGAAACGTTGCCTGGAGTTGAGGTTTCTATCATGCCGGCGGATTTCGACAAACGGTTGAATGTACCTGGAAAATTGGATAAAAATTTCAAGAAAGCATGTACCTTATAAGGTTTTATTCCATAATCATTTATCTCTATTAAAATCGAACTCGTGAGGAAGTATATGGCAATTGCAAAATTGAAGCTATTTCGAATCAATGCGAATGTAACGGATTTGGACGATGTCCTAGAAAAATTCGTTAATTTGCATTGTGTTCATCCAATCAAATCAAGTGAATTCATTGACCGCGTCCATGGATTGACTTCTTTTGTCTCATCCAATCCTTGCAATATCATATATAAAGAATTACAAGATATCGAAGTAGAAAACAATTTGACGATACCAGAACAATCCGTCGATGAGGCGGATGAAACATTTGATAAGATGAGAGAATATATTTATTCCACTCATGAACGATTGAAAAAACTGACACAGCATAAGAAGGATTCGGAAATTCTGATTAAAAAGTATAAAGATGCTTTGGTTCAAGTAAAGAATATAGAAAATCTTGATATCTCATTGGATGATGTATTCTCATGTGAATATATCAGTGCCAGAGTAGGAAGATTACCGATCGACAGTGTCGAGAAGTTGAAATTCTACCGAAACAAACCTTTTATCTTCAAATCATTTCATGAAGAGAAGAACTATGCTTGGTGTATGTATTTGGTAACCAACAAGTTTGAACGTGAAATTGATAACATCTTTTCTTCTTTGTTCTTTGAACGAATCCACATTCCGGATTTTGTTCATGGGACTCCAGAAAGCGCACAAAGCACATTGGCGATGGAAATCGAAGTCGCTGAGAATAGTTTGGAGATCACGGAACAAGAAATCAAAAAGATATTCCATGAAAATTTGACTCACCTATCACATGTGAAAGGTGAATTAAAACTCTTGTCCAAAGTCTATGATGCAAGAAAATATGTTGTTGGGCTAGGGGACATTGTTTCCATCACTGGATATGTCACCAGCAAAGATGTCAAGAAACTCAAAAAACAATATGAAGAGATGAAAACCGTCGAGATTGAAATCATGCCGGCAGATTCGGACAAGCGGATTACACCTCCAACCAAGTTGAAAAACAACTGGTTCACAAAGCCGTTCGTATCCTTCATGCAGATGTATGGATTGCCAGGTTACTTCAGTATTGATCCGACACCAATTCTCGCAATCACATATTCGATTCTATTCGGTATGATGTTTGGAGATTTGGGACAAGGACTTGTCTTGGCATTGCTTGGATTCCTGATTTATCGAAAGAAGAAGATTCAATTGGCAGCGATTGCCATGCGAATCGGATTGGTGTCCGCATTCTTTGGATTGCTGTATGGTTCGTTCTTCGGAAACGAGACCTTCCTGACGCCAATCTTCACCAATTGGCTGGGATTCGCTAAGAAACCGATCGAAATCATGGATCCAGCATTTACGATGACATTGTTACTGGGGACCGTTTTACTGGGTTCGTTCTTGATTGTGACTTCCATCGTCATCAATATGCGCATTTCAATCAAGAAACGAGATTATGCAGAGTTTTTCTTCTCCCATAATGGTCTAGCGGGGTTGTTGTTCTACTTGTTTGTAGTTGCAGGAATCGGACTCAATTTGTTAAATGGAACCCAGATTATGATTCCGGTTACGATATTGTTGTTCATCGTTTTACCATTGTTGCTGATTTTATTCAAACAACCGTTGAATCGTAGAATTCACGGAGAAAAGATGTTCCCGGATAAAATCGGCGGATTCTTTGTGGAAGGATTCTTTGAATTATTTGAAGTAGTGCTTTCCTATGTTACGAATACCATGTCATTCCTAAGGGTTGGTGGTTTCATGCTTAGCCATGCGGGGATGATGCTGGTTGTTTACACATTGGTCGACATGTCAAGTAGCATTGTCGTTCAGTCAGTGATTCTAGTCATCGGTAACCTGTTCGTAATGGGTCTGGAAGGACTCATTGTCGGTATCCAGGTTCTGAGGTTGGAATTTTATGAAATGTTTTCAAGATACTTTGAAGGCGACGGCATTCCGTTCGAAGCCTTTGAATAGTAGGAGGATAAATTATGAGTTTATTAGAAATTTTATTACCACTTGTACTTGTAGCCCTGATTATTTTACCATTGGTGAAAGTCTTCAGAGGGCAAGCAACTAAGAAGCAAGCCAAAACGAGATTGTACACACATATTTCGTTGTTCTTCGCGATGGTCGCCTTTGTATTCGTATGGCAATTTGTCGGTTTCCAAGTATTCGCAGTTACATTGGATCCAACGAATCCATTCACCGGATCAATTGCTCAAGGATTAGGATTCCTTGGTGCAGCTTTGGCAACTGGATTGTCATCTCTTGGCGCTGGTATCGCGGTAGCGGCAGCAGCTCCAGCAGCGATTGGTGCATTCTCTGAAGATGAAAAGAACTTTGGTAAATCTTTAATCTTTGTTGCTTTGGGTGAAGGGGTTGCAATCTACGGATTGTTGATTTCTATTCTGATTATCAACAGTTTGTAAGAAGTGATGACGAATGAAATTCTTTCTTTTAACTGATAATATCGATACCTTGATGGGTATGCGCCTTGTAGGAATAGAAGGCGTTGTTATCCATGGGCGTTCGGAGGTTCTTTCAGAACTGGACAAAGCAGTTAACAATAGAGAATATGCTGTGCTTCTAATCACCAGTAAGCTGGTTGATTTGGCACCCGAAGTGATATCGGAATTGAAATTGAAATTGGAAAAACCAATTATCGTTGAAATTCCGGACAGACACGGTGGCTCCGAAGTCGGGGCATCGATTGACGATTATGTCAGCGAAGCCATCGGTGTCAAGTTAAGAGGTGATTAATATGCCATATATAGAAAATGATGTCCTTCAATATTTCAAAAAAGAGATTGAAGAGGCTGCCAAAGAAAAAATGGACGGCCTCAAACAGAATATTGAAGAAATCAAACAAAAACAACTGACTGCGATCGAAGAAGAAATTCGTGATACCATTAATCGAGCTACGGAAACGGAACTCAATGAAATCAACACGGATTTTTCAGCGTCGATGAATCGGATTAAAACCAATTCCCATCAGACGGTAATCAAGAAAAAACACGATTTGGTGGATACGATATTAGTCGAGGTCAGAAAGAAATTAGAAACGTTCGTGAAGTCGGTGCAATACAAAAAAAGCATGGAAAAGGCCATTCAAAAAATCAATGACCAATTTTGTGGTGAGAATTTCCGATTCCAAATCAAAAAAGGCGATACCGTCTTGGAAACTTTAATTAAGGAGAAATTCACCAAATCTTGTACAGTCGAGAACGTTGATACGATTGAAATCGGAGGGTTTATTGGTATTTGCACGCAAAAAGGTATTTTAACCGATCAAACAATCGACAATCAGTTGGAAGAAGCCAGAAACCGTTTCTATGAGAAATCGAATTTGGCGATCAAAAGCGAGGTGAATAGCCGATGAATGAAATTCATGCCATTAACGGACCAGTTGTTAAAATAAAAGGAAAAACAGATTTCCAGATTTTAGAAATGGTCTTTGTCGGAACCAAGAAATTACTCGGTGAAGTCATCTCCATCAGCGAGCAAGAAACTGTTATCCAAGTCTATGAGTCCACCAGCGGATTACGTCCGGGAGAACCGGTCATCAATACCGGAGAACCGATTTCACTGGATTTGGGACCAGGATTGATTCGGAATATCTTTGACGGGATTGAACGCCCCTTACAAAGCATCGCTGAGCGAAGCGGAAACTATATCGTTCCAGGAACCGATGTAAAATCATTGGATGAAGAGAAAGGCTGGGATGTCACATTCACCTGTAAGATAGGCGATGTTTTGACATCAAATCAAGTTTTTGCGACAATTCAAGAAACCGACTTGGTTTTGCATAAATTGATGATTCCTCAAGGATTGAATGGTGAAGTTGTCAAAATGAAAAAGGATGGCAAATACACGATTCGTGATATTTTGATTGAAATCAAAGACAAACTTGGTAATATCCATAAATTGGATATGGTTCAACGTTGGCCAATCAAAACTGCCAGACCATTCTTGGATCGTAAAACACTGAGCATCCCTTTGATTTCGGGACAACGCGTGATTGACACTCTGTTCCCGATTGCCAAAGGTGGAACAGCAGCTGTACCGGGAGGATTCGGGACTGGAAAAACCATGATGCAGCATCAATTTGCAAAATGGTGCGATGCCGATATCATCGTTTACATCGGTTGTGGAGAACGTGGAAATGAAATGACACAGACCTTGGAGGAATTCAAGGATTTGATCGACCCGAAATCTGGGAAACCATTGATTGACAGAACGATTCTGATTGCGAACACATCCAACATGCCGGTTGCGGCACGTGAAGCCAGCATCTATACTGGAATCACAATGGCGGAATACTATCGTGATATGGGATATCACGTAGCAATCATGGCAGATTCGACATCTCGTTGGGCAGAAGCATTGAGAGAAATCTCTGGTCGTTTGGAAGAAATGCCAGCTGAAGAAGGATTCCCTGCTTATCTACCTAGCCGCTTGTCCCAATTCTATGAAAGAGCCGGTTATGTCGAGAACATCAACCATACGGAAGGATCCGTATCGATCATTGGAGCAATCTCTCCTCAAGGAGCAGACTTCTCTGAACCGGTAACCCAAAATACGAAACGCTTTGTTCGCTGCTTCTGGGCATTGGACAAAGAGTTGGCATATATGCGACATTATGCCGCAATCAACTGGACTCAAAGTTATTCCGAATACATCAGTGATCTCGCCAAATGGTACAACAAGAATGTCGGTGTTGCTTTCTTGCAAGACAGACAACGATTTGTATCGATATTGGCAGAAGAAAATAAACTCATGGAAATCGTTAAACTGATCGGTAAAGACGTTTTGCCTGACGATCAGAAATTGTTATTGGAAATCGCAAGAGTCATCCGCGTAGGATACTTGCAACAAAACGCATTTCATAAAGATGATACTTATGTTCCATTACCAAAACAATTGAAGATGATGGAAATCATCCTCTACTTGTATCGGGGAGCACAATCCATCTTGACACAAGGAAAAGCGTTCAGCTTGTTGGCACAAACCAACATATTCGAGAAGATTATTAAGATCAAATATGATATTCCAAATGATCATCTCGAAATGTTTGATGACTATTACAAGTTGGTCGATGATACATTAAGAAGCATCAAATAGGAGTTGATATGATGGATTTACAATATATCGGACTCAAAGAAATCAATGGACCGTTAATCTTCATAGACAACGTCAAAGACATTGGTTTTGAAGAAGTTGTGGAAATCAGAATGAACAATGGAGAAACACGCCATGGACGAGTGGTTGAGATCCAAGGGGATCTTGCGGCTGTCTTGGTTTTTGAAGGTACCAAAGGACTGTCTTTGAACAATACCACTGTGAAATTTCTTGGTCACCCGATGGAAATTGGATTGTCACAAGAAGTCATGGGTCGTATGTTCAGCGGACTTGGAAAACCGATTGATGGATTAGGACCGATTTATGTCGATCAGTTTTTTGATATCAACGGTTTACCGTTGAATCCGGTTTCTAGGAAGTACCCTCGTAACTATATCAATACGGGAATCTCCAGTATTGATGGTTTGACCACGTTAATCCGCGGTCAGAAATTACCGATATTCTCTGGTGCTGGATTGCCACACAATGAACTTGCCGTACAAATCGTTCGTCAGGCTCAAATCGCAGACAAAGAAGGAGAATCCTTCGGTGTCGTATTCGCAGCGATGGGAGTCAAAAACGATGTTGCGGATTACTTCAAGAGATCATTTGAAGAAGCTGGGGTTTTGGAAAAGGTTGTTATGTTCTTGAATCTATCCAATGACCCAATCATCGAACGTTTGATTACTCCTCGAGCAGCACTCACAACTGCCGAATACTTGGCGTATCACCACAACATGCATATCTTGGTTGTTCTGACGGATATGACGAGTTATTGTGAAGCGTTGCGAGAATTCTCCTCCAGTAAAGGTGAGATTCCTGGACGGAAAGGATATCCTGGATATCTCTATTCTGAATTGGCATCTTTGTACGAGCGCGCTGGAATCGTCGAGAACGCGACCGGATCTGTAACTCAGATTCCGATTTTAACGATGCCAAATGACGATATCACTCACCCAATCCCTGACTTGACTGGATATATCACGGAAGGTCAAATCGTTTTGGATCGTGATTTGCATCAAAAAGGAGTCTATCCACCTGTTGGTGTATTACCTTCATTGTCTCGTCTAATGAAGGATGGTATCGGTGAAGGATATACAAGAGAAGATCATCAAGGACTGATGAACCAACTGTACGCTTCCTATGCAAAGGTCATGGATGCAAGAAGTTTGGCATCAGTCATCGGAGAAGATGAATTAAGTGCAGTCGATAAGAAATATATTCAATTTGGCACCCTGTTTGAGAAACACTACTTATCTCAAGGATACTCTAGAAGTAGAAGCATTGAAGAGACATTGAATCTAGGTTGGGAATTATTATCTGTATTACCAAAATCAGAACTCGATCGTGTAGATGAAGAAATGCTGAATACATATTTTGATCAAGACAAAGCAAACAAGGATTTCAAAATCAGTGATCGCGTCAAAATACAGGATGTAAAACAAGAGGCGAAATAACATGCCAGAGAAACAAGTATTCCCCACGAAGGGGAATCTCTTAGCGTTGAATAAATCCATCAGGCTTGCCAGAATGGGCTATGACCTGATGGATCGAAAACGTAATATTCTGATTCGGGAAATGATGGATCAGCTTGCAAAGGTCAAGGACCTTCGCGAGGAAATAACCGCGACCTATGAAAAGGCCTATTTGGCTTTGCAAGAAGCCAATATCACGTTGGGTGTCGTAAATGAGATTGCCAAAGCAATCCCGATTGATAACGGACTTGATATCACTTATCGTTCGGTTATGGGTGTGGAAATACCAAAAGTAATCTATAAAGAGCCAGAAGTAAAGATACAATATGGAATTTCCAATACTAACACTAAATTTGATTCCGCTTATATGCTGTTTCAGAAGGTTCGAGATCTTACCATCATACTAGCTGAAATTGATAATGCCTTGTACAAATTAGCGGATGCAATCCGTAAGGCGAGAAAAAGAGCAAACGCATTGAAAAACATCGTTATTCCTGATTATCAAGAGAAAATAAAATACATCGCTGAGACTTTGGAAGAAAGAGAACGGGAAGAATTCAGCAGAAGGAAATTGATCAAGCGTAACAAAGTAAGATAAAGGGCACAAATTCCAGAAGGAATATTGTGCCCTAACATTAAAAAACTCTTGACTATTTGTCTCAAATGTATAATAATAATACTTGACTTTTCTAGGGGTGTGGTGTCAACGGTAGCACAGCGGTCTCCAAAACCGTTAGTACGGGTTCGAATCCTGTCACCCCTGCCATTTTATAAACATAGCAATCTAGCCATTTTGAGGTTTGGTTGCTTTTTATTTTCTCTAAATTTGTATACTAACGGTCTTTTGACCTCTTGTGCAACATGCTTATTAGTGAAATCCTTGATGCCAAATTTACTTGCTGTTTTGAATATGATATAATCTTTTTAGTTGGGTTAATGTAAAGGAGAATTATAACTATGAATTATAGATTTCATCTAAAATTACCTGTATGGGTATATATATTTATATTTGTATTTTCTTCTCTAATGTTGTGGTTGGCTTTAACAGGTGATGAAAGCAGAGAATATTTAACTGGTTATATAAGCTTTACTGTTTTGGTTTTAGTAGGGGGTTATTTACTTTTCCTTCAAATAGGAAAAAAGGCGGAATAGAGTTAAATGACCAATCAATTGTAGTATATAATATTCCTACAAGGACCATACAATTAAATCAAATACATAAAGTAGAAGTAGGTTACTACGGGAACAAGAAGAATATGCGCATTCTATACTATGAGAAGAAAAAAATTAAAACTATACAGTTTGGACAAGCATATTCAGAACCGCTTGACAATATTGCAGAATTGATAAGATTAAATAAAACCAGAGTATGTAATGAAATTGATTTGTCAGGCATAGAGAATTTTGAACAGCTTGGAAAAGATCACAATCGTAGTAGAGTAACTTTACTCAATTGGGCATTATCTGGCAACTATATTTTATTGATTTTTCTTGTATATTTTATTGATCTCATTGAATTCAAGACAATGAATTATGTTGTATTTAGTTTTCTTTTTCTACTAGAGATAACATTGTCGATTTTTTACCAGAAAGGAAACATAAAAATCACAAAAAGAATACTTATTTCTTTTCTAGTATTCTTCTGTGCTGTAATATTCTTTATAGTTGAAATGATACAAAACTTATGATAATAAATGAGCACTTGTAATTGAAAAAGGTATAATTCCAAGTGCCTTTTCAGTCTCCAAAACCGTTAGTACGGGTTCAAATCCTGTCACCCCTGCCATTCTATAAACATAGCAATCTAGCCATTTTGAGGTTTGATTGCTTTTTATTTTCATCAGATTTGTGCGCAACGGTCTACAGTACCACACAACGATGTGATTAATAGTGAAAATTAGGTGGTCAAATTTACTTGGTATTATTTTTATGATACAATACAAATAACTATAGCATACATTATTTTAATATGGAGAGAATATGGGAAAAACAATATACAAACTGTTTATGGAGGTTTTCGGGGACTTCATATCCGAAAATGGATTTAAGAAAATAGTGGTAAACGATGTATATTCTAAAAGCAAGTTTAACATCTATTACAAATTTGATGAGGAACATAAACTCCTCAAGTCTTTTGGTTATCATATTTCAAGAGGCTCTGAAACGGGTTGGAAAGCCTTTGATATCATCATAGGCAATGATCCGCTTTTAAGGGATCTTGAAGACACGAATATTTTTGGTGGTATGAGTTTGTCTGAATATTGTAGAATCGGCTTGAAAAGAAGGAAAGTGATACCAGAGAGTTTTCCTGGATATTCTTACTCATTATGGGAATTTAGAAAAGATAATGATGAAGAAACTCTATATCAGTTACACGACGCATATCAAGCTTTTGTAGAACAAGGGAAAGAGTATCTATTATCAAATACATTTGTAGAAGCTCGCCGAGGTTTCAAGAAATTTTTACTTAGTTACGAAATCAATCCTGAATCGATTGATTATGCGGTATTTGCAGGTGACAAAAAAGAAGCACTTAGGGTTGCTGATAACATTATCAAAGCAAATGAAGCAGCCAAAGAAGATCTTAAAAGAATAATCGAAACGTTAGTGCAATCTCCAAATTACATAAATAAGAATAGTTGGGAATATAAATCAGTTCAAAACAATTTGGATTATTTGAGTATTCTAAATAATCGATTAATAGAAAATCACAATCTTAAGTTGAAAATAGAAAATGAATTTTCTAAAATGCAAAAGCAATTACACTTGAATATTGACAAAAATATAAAATTGATTAAGAATACAATTAAGAAATAATATGCCTTTTCGGTCTCCAAAACCGTTAGTACGGGTTCGAATCCTGTCACCCCTGCCATTTTATAAACATAGCAATC
>JAFGQH010000076.1 GCA_016935815.1 Bacilli bacterium
AATTTGTTTCCCTCCTAATTCTATTAATTTGGAGGTTTTTTCTGTTTCTTTTTTTATTTCTCTTGACTTTTAATAGTTAGTCACCTTTCTCGAATTTTTGAGTGTATTTCTATTTTACACCATTATTTTAGAAATGCAAGCGTTTCCATTCAATGTTCACATTTTTTATAAATATTTTACATGTAATATTCAAAAATGTTGTATAATAGAACAAATGCTATGGAGGGTAATATGTTCCTATCAAACTTCTTTAGTACAATCAGTATGGATGAGCAGCCGGTGGAGTACTTCTTCAATACACCGCATTTCATCTACTTATTGTTCAACATCCTGTTATTTATCGGTCTTTGGAAGTTCTTGAAGACTCGAACCAAGAAAACACAAGACCTCTATATCAATATTTTTTTAGTCTCAATGATCGTCTTGAAATATGCAGGAGACATTCTCTTCATTTATGAATATTACAACGTCACGCCAGCCTTGTCGAACTATCCGCATCCGTTTCTGGATGTCGATACCTTCTTCAGTTTTCAGATGTGCGGCGTAACCAATATCCTACTACCGCTTGTGGTATGGTTCCGTATCAAACCGCTCAAGGAATTCGTATTTGCATCTGCGATTCTTGGCGGTACAGCCGTGATTTTGTATCCGGTAACGGTGCTATATGGTGACGTCTACATGATGACTCTGCCTAAGGTCAGAAGTATCTTCGTCCACTTCTTCTTGTTGTTTATCCCATTGTTTTTGATCAATCGCGGTGATTACAAACTGGAACCGAAGAAATGGTGGCATACGGCAGTCGGATTGATCGCACTGGCATTATGGGCGACCTTCGGGAATTTTGTTATCGATGTCGGTGACAACAACCTCTATCTCATGAACAATCCATTTCTTGGCGGACCGATACCGGTATTGAACCAGATACC
Source organism: Bacilli bacterium (assembly GCA_016935815.1). Lineage (GTDB taxonomy): Bacteria > Bacillota_I > Bacilli_A > Izemoplasmatales > Hujiaoplasmataceae > 4572-104. Next base: position 927 of record JAFGQH010000076.1, read on the forward strand.
GAATGGTTATCATGTGATCTTGCTCGCAGTTATGGTATCGATAGGCTACTACCTCATCTATCAGATTACCAAACTGTTTGAACCTGGATTTTTCAAAAACCGACCCAAAACATTAAAAAAGGCTTGATTCTTCAAGCCTTATTTTTTTACATGTAATTTAGAGTGCTATACCCAAAATGATCGCTGATTTCTACGATGCCGATCAAAACGAATCCGTTCAGGAAATCAGGAATATCAGGATCTCGCAACATTACTTCAACATAATTCTCTGTAATATTGATGCCACACATTGATATATTGGATCCCTCCATATGGGCAACAATATAATTCATGACCGAGATCATTTCAGAATAGCTGAATGGAACCAAACCATATTCATAGTTGGTTTCTTCCAAATATTCCTGAAGTTCTTGTGGTCCTCCCGTTTTTACTTGGAGTATGTAAGTTCCATCTTCGTAGTAATACCCGCTGTAAAAATCCTTGTATTCATGATAGACATAATACATCAAAGGATTGGGGAACGGATAGTCGACTTCCAATTCATCCGAATAGATTGCGTTACCTGTATTGTGTTTTGTCGTAGTTTGTTCTGTACAAGATATCAGCATTACTCCCAATACTGCAATCAGTAAAAACACTAGAGATCGTTTCATAGATACTCCTAAGATTGAGACATATCTTGATAAATTTCAATCAAACTTTGAATATCCATGTCCACCAAACTCATGAAGTCTGTTTCCGTCAAATAATCACTGTTGTGGTCGAAGATATATGAGACAAGAGTCAGTTTCGTAATCGAGATACCGAGTTGATCTGCTAGAGATTGGAAATTATCATAATCGATCGAATAATAATCGGTTGAATCAATACTTCCTGGATCATCCGGGATATCGGGATTGTCATAGGTTGCGGTTGTCGTATATGCTGGTATGGTGCTGGCTGCCATGGCAGCCGTCGTGATCGTTGGACTTGCTGCTGCAGGCACTCCTGATTCCATAACGTATTCGCCAAAGATCGAATCCAACCAACTTTGATCTTCTGAACTGAGAACGGTTGAAGTTGTCGTATAGGTATAGAGCAATGCATCTGTATCATTCCATGTATTCAAATGTGACAATACCGACAAGGTTTCAATATCGCTACGAAGCGAGAGTGTGATTGCTACCTTGGCTTCTTCTTCATAGGAGACACCAAATACACCGACTAGCATAAATGCATCACTAGTGGTGAAATAGGAGTCATCCATCGCTTTTGTGTAAACCGCATCCAAAAACTCATCCAATGTCATATGATGCGAATCGATCTCAGCTAAGAATGAAATTGCATCCGAATTGATCGCTTCCGTACCTTTTACTCGTCCGAATCCATTCATTTGGACTGTGAAACTCGGATTGAAATCGATCGTTAATGTTGTAAAAGTGGTATTGTTCAAATATAAGTATAAGGAAAGAGTCATCACCAACACCAAAGCGCTCAAGGTGTAACTGACGATTCTCAACCAATTCCATCCGTTTCTTGGATTTTCATGGAGAAAAGCCTCGGCATCTATGGCCAAGCGATTATCAGGAATATTGAATTTAGCAGATTCATTCAATTTGCGATTGAATTCATTCCATTTCATTCTATTATCCTTTCAATGCTTTTCGCATTTTTTGTACTGCTTGTTGGTAGGTCCAAGTCACAGTACCCAATGGTTTCTCCAAAATCAAAGCGATTTCTCGATGCGTCAAGTTCTCGACATTGTGTAATAAGAAGATATTCTTTTCAACAACACTCAAAACGGACAATGCCGATCGTATCAACTCTTCGTTTTCCGCTGATAGTTCCAAATAGGCATCGTATGCAAACGTCGAAGCGTCCAAATCGATATTTTTGACTATGCGCTTTCGCTTGTTGTATTCGTTGATTGCCAAGTTTCTGGCAATCGTCAGAATATAGGCAAGAGAATTCTTCGCTTTGTAATCATAGAGCTTCTCCAGAAATTTCAAGTAAGTATCCTGCATGATATCTTCGGCCAAGGTGCGATCTTTCAAAATCGGCAAGACCAGAAAATAGATTTTCCGGTAAGTTCGCTCATACACGAGGTCGAACGCCTGTGAATCGCCATTTTTCAGTTTTTTGATATAGCCTTCTAATACTAGGTCCACATCGTCACCTCTTTACAAACTATTGTATCATGAGAAAGAGGTTTTACAATGGCTTTTCACTAATATAAACAAATCATGGAATGGTTTTATTGGATAAAAAAAAGACAAATCGCTTTGTCTTTATAATGAATACTTCCGAATCTTTCCATCGCGCCTGTGTACGACGACAGATGTCTCATTTTCTAGGGCTTTGATTGTTGCGAAAGCAATCGCTTCTTTTTGGGTTTCAAAGATCTTTATAACGCGTTCGTTTCCTTCTCGTTTTACAAACCAGTTGTTCTCTTCTTTTAGATAAAGAACATGATATCGTTTGTTGGAATTCTTTTCGGTATCATGATCATCATCTTCCTCATAGAGAAAGGCGAATTCTTCTTCCTCGGTACGCTTAGGTTTGGTGACGAATCGATTGGAGTGAATCACGGAATCATCTAAAATCGGTTTTCTGTCATCGTTGACCAGATACGCTTTCACACTTTTGATTTCACCTTCTGCGTCTTCGTTGAGGTTGCTTGAAATTTCGTCCGAAGCATCCTCTTCGGCATGCGTCTCGGCAAAATGGGTGATGATTGTAGGCATCTCCTTGAGTTCGTCATCCAATGCCATATTTTCCTCGGTATCGGATGTTTGCTTCTTTGGTTTTAGGGTTTCATGCTTTGCCTCTTGTTTCTTGGTCTCTTCCACAACAACATTGTCAGGCCGATTGAACAGAATGAATCCAACCACAAGACCGATGATCACGACGGCAAACATGATCACGAAGAGGAGATTGTCGAGTAAAAAATCGATCAACATCGTATCACTCCTAGAATAGTTTTAGTTGAATATCCAAATCTGGTTTATATAAATCAATGATATCTTTCATCGCGTACAAGACCTTATTTTTACGGCATTCGATTACATAGCTCTTCTTCAATATACTCATATTTGGACTTTCCCAAGCATGTTTCATACCATATTGGTCATGGTATTTAACGAGAAGTTCAGGAGCTTCTTGATCGATGATATCATAAAATGCAGTCAACTTCCTGGAATCGAATTTAATGGAGAAGGTCGGATAGATATAATCGACACCAATAGTGATGGTTCGTTTGATGATTTCCAGAAACTCATCCAAATTGTCGTTGATCATCGGGATGATCGGTTTGATCACCAACCCGCAATGCAATCCATTCAATTTCAATTTGGTCAGTATTTTATAGGCATTCTCATATTGCAATGATGGTCCGAATAAAACGGATGAATGGTTCAAAGTTGCTGTCGGAATTGCAATCAACAATGGCAACTCTTTGGAAAAAGCAACCAAAGCATCGATATCATCCAAAATCTTCAAGGAAGTGGTTTCCAAGAAAAAGCCCATCTCGTATTTCTTCAATAGGTTCAGAATCGGTTTCACGGAATCCATTCCCTGATAGATATCCGGATTTCTGTGAACTCCGATCACGGAGCCTTTTTCTTTCTGATTCAGTTCTTTCTCCAAAAATCCGAGCATTTCAGGAAGAAAAGAAACAGGTCCTGGTGTATAGACCGGATTTTGGTCTGATGGAGTCGAATAATAGCGAAATAACGGATTCGAACCCGTCAGTAGATTCATAAAATAGTCCACGCCGAAATGCCGCTTTTGATATTTGTTCAGTGTAAGGATATGAAGATTGATCTGATTCACAGAATCCCCCCTAGAATCGCCATAAAGCGGCGATAATTATCAAATAGATCACCAATGCAACATAGGTATACATGGTGAAGTGTTTCGGTTTTTTACTATCGGCTGTATCCAATTCTTTGAATAATTTATGAACAGCAGAGAATGGTGCATCTTTGATGACTACAAGCCAAGGCTTACAGCGATCATAACAGATTTGACTCGGTTGAATTTCCAATTCTTCCGCTTTCGCCAAGATTTCTTTCTTGGTTTCAGGGAATTGTTTCTTGTACGTATTGAAAAGGAAGAATCCCATTCGTTTCTTCTTCAGGAAGAACAAGAATAAACCGACTCCAATCACTATGAAAATTCCAATTAAGATGACAAATTCGATCCATTTATTCGTATCCAGATAAAAGATCATGGCAATCAAAGAAATCGCAAAGAATCCTACAACAACTCGATCCATTGAAAAATGGAAATGCAGGAAGGTATTCAAGGCGACATAACCAAGTATGGCCGTTATGATGATTTTCAGAATCATGTCAAATGAAATCATGTCTCTCT
>JAFGQH010000077.1 GCA_016935815.1 Bacilli bacterium
CTATTTCGGCATGGTGGAGGTTGACGGGCTCGAACCGCCGACCCTCTGCTTGTAAGGCAGATGCTCTCCCAGCTGAGCTAAACCTCCGAAATTTATATGCATTACAATTTTACTATTACTACCTATTAATGTCAAGCAAAAAATTTAGAAATATGAATTTTTTTTAATCCCTGAATTTAAACCAGTTAACGGCTAAACAACAACTCCTTTCAAGTTCTAATTACCAGATAAGATGGCGCAACTTTTCAATGAAAAATACAAGTATTAGCAAATCGGCACTGCCACCAAAACTAAGATTGTTTTTTAGACAATATTGATTCAACGATTCAATATCCGAATACTTTCCTTGGATTCGATCCAAAAACATCTGTTTTACTTCCAAATACTTCTCTTTTGAGCCACACCGTTTTAATAATACTGTATCTTCGCAATGCGCTATCAAATACATTAATTTCACATGATCGTTCGATTCTTTGTGATTCCCGATGTATTTCATCATCTTCTGTACAGTTAGAAATCCTGATACCGCTTCACCTCTAGCGCCTTTTATCTGGTATCGTTGGAATGATTTGAGGCCAAATGTACCTAAATCCGATCGAGCGAAATCAACCAAAGCATATGTGGCGATTTTTTTTGATATTTGATAAACGCTCTCAACTCCACTGTTGTGTTGAAGCGCATTTCCAAAAGCCGTAACAAGAATCCCTAAATTAAAAATCAACCCTTTGTATGCATTGATATTCCCAGTTGCTTGATTCATTGCCCGTTCGGCTTTCAAGCCGATTTTTCTAATGTGATTGAAAATATTTTCGTAATCGGATTCTGTTAATCCAACTTCAAACATTTCAATAAAAAATGGAAGAATTGCATCCTTGGCCGTTAACATCAAATCATAATTCATGTCCGGATGCGAACCATTTGAATAGGGAGTCACCAGTCCAAACTTCGGATGTAAAGTCAATTCTTTTAAGATAGACTCGTCAATCAATTCAGATAATTCAGATTCAAAAATTGTAATGACACTCTTGGTCACGTATTGAATCAGTTCCTCGGAAGAATGATTGTGTTCTTTCGCACATACAAATGCGGCTTTATTACATAGATAACATTGTCTTAAATCTCCTCTAGTTAGAAAGGATTCTCCATCAAATACATCCAAATCGACAAAACGACCTAAAGCTTGAGTGTTTTCCATCTTGATTAATTGCGTTTTTAGATACTTCGGATCCAGATTTGAACCCAGTATAAAAGATGGTCCATCATACCCATCAGAATACTCTTTATAAATAAAGTACTCTTTGGGAATCAAATGTATGAACCGATTCACTAACAGATATGCAATATAGTGTTGTTTTTCTTCTCCTGGAATATTAGATTTTACCGTAATTACGCTCTTAAAGTCCATTTTCAATTTTTTGATTTTTTCAAATCCAATTTCTCTAGAACGAAGAATTTTATCGAAATGAATCATTTTTTTATATCTCATTTCTTAAAAATTGTCATAATTTAGTGTTGTTTTCTTATAATAAATGGGAGTCTCTTTATAAACAAATAACAAGGTCAAAATTAAGACTTGACCTTGTATAAACAATCTATGATCGTACCGTCTCGATACTCTACATAGCCTATGATTTCATCACTCAATTCAATTTTCCTTGGTACTCCTGTAATCTGGTGTGCTATATCATATAGTTCTCTAATTTCAAATATCGGTAAACCGCTATTTTTAAGTCTTTCTTTCAAGTCTATTCGATTGGGATTTACGGCTATTCCACGTTCTGTAACCAATAAGTCCACATCACTACCTGGAGTAGTCACTGTCGTTACCTTCTCCTTAATGATAGGTATTCTTGACTTGAATAGTGGTGAAATGATGATTGTTACCTCTGCTCCATGGGCAATATCGGCATGTCCACCACTACCACCTATGATGTTACCAAGAGAATCGGTCGTTACATTGACATTAAAGTCCAAATCAACCTCTGTAGCACCGAGAATGACAAATGTAAGGTTGTCACAAATCGGATTGTTTTCATATGGGTTACCATACTCGGATGCAGACATTGCTCTATGATTTAAGTTATCGTGATATGACTTAACTGCTTCTAAATCAAAGCATTGAACATCGTAAAGTTCCTTAAACAGCCCTTCATTTAGCATTTCTACGTAACTCGAAGTGATTCCTCCAGAACCAAAGTCGCCTGTAATTTTTGTTTCTAACATAATATCTCGAATGTATTTTACGACCGCCAAAGAAATTTTGCCTGCTCCAGTTTGCATTGAGAATTTTTCGTGAATCAAGCCAAGTGCATTTATAGCATTTGCACAGTCTTTTGCAATTTTCAATCCAATTGGGTCTCTAGTAAGTCGAGTTGTACCAGATACAATCCCTTCGGAATTTCCAATAGAATCAACTACAACAACTGCATCTACATAAGCTCCATCAAATTGAAATTCATCCAAATTATCAACAATTGTATCCGTAACCAACACAACCTTGGTTGCATATTTCAAATCACTGATAGCATATCCCAAAGTTCCACATGCCGTTGGACCAAATGATCCTGTTCCATTTCCATTTTTATCGACAACTGGACAAGCGAGAAATGCAACATCAATTTTCAGTTCCCCGCTTTCGATGGACCTTGCCCTTCCTCCGTGAGTGTTCATGATCAGAGGATTCTTTAGGTATCCCTCGGAAATCACTTTGGATACTTTACCGTTCAAATAGTTCGTGTGTATTCTCGTGATGTTTTGATTCATGATTAGATCTACCATATTGGTATAACTTGGAAAGATAGAACTTGGTGCGAAATGCAAATCCTTGATATTGCGATTAGCAATAACTTCACAGACTTTCTGGATGACTTCATCTCCGTTTCTGAGATGATGGTGGAAGGACAAGCATTGTCCATCATGGATATCAAATAAATCAAAGGTGGAATCAATCGTATTCAAAAAAACAGTTTTTGACTGTTTCTGTTTTTTTGCTATCAATTTTCGTTTCTTGTTCTTAAAGGCATCGCTACTCACGAATGCAGGCATGCCATCAGGAACAAATCGATTTACTCCATTAATCATATTTCACCTTTTGATGTTGTATTGGCTTGCTTTCTTCAGTATATTGTTCGCCTTTGTGATCAAAGGTTTATCAATCATTTTTCCTTGATAGGAGAATGCTCCCTTACCTATATTCTTTTCTTGTTCCTTTAAAACGCCTTTCGCCCAGTTAATCTCTTTTTGGGAAGGAGAAAAGATCTTGTTGATTATTTCAAGTTGGCTAGGATGGATTGCAGTCTTGGCTTTCATACCCATGCTTTTTGCAATCAAGCAATCTTCAAGAAGGTTTTGTTCATCTTCGATATTCGTATTAGGAGTATCAATTGGTATGATTTGGCAAGCCGTTGAAGCGAATATGACTCTTGACCTGGCAAAAGAAATTTCTGAGCCTTGATTGGTTCGATCTATTTCTAACTCACTTGCTAGATCTTCTGCACCTAAGAGAATTCCTTCTACGCGGCAGTGTTTTGCTATTTTATATACTTCAATAATGGACTTTGTTGTTTCTGTTAAAGCCAAGACTTTGATTGGGTTTAATTGGTATTTGTTTTCTAAATCATTCAATTTTTCTTCTAGTACATTAAGAGAATCTACATCCGCTTTTGGAAGAAGAATGAAATCGACTTTGTTTGTTTGAATCAATTCAATATCTGAAGCAAACCATTCTGTATCGACAGGATTAACCCGAACAACTATGAAAGAAGGATGATTTACTGCATCATCCAAATAATGTTTAACCAATTGTCTGGCATTATCTTTTTCTGTAATATCAACCGAATCTTCCAGATCGAAGATGATTGCATCTGCAGCAAAAATATCTGCATTTTGTAACATTGAAGGGTTATTCCCCGGCACAAACAACAACGAGCGGAACATACTACTTCATCCTCTTAATAGCACTTATCAATCTGGATTTGATCGTATAGTCCAAAGCGCCTTTGTCTTCTATAGTGACGATAACATTTTCGATCTTCATCTCTTTCAATGTTTCTTCAACCGTGGTCTTAATTTGATCATAGAAAAAAGCAGCTACTACGCTATCGATGATGATATCCGTTTTATCGCTTTCTCGCACGGTTACAAAGCAATCATTCGATTCCTTACTTCCTGCTGTTCCTATTTTCATATTACCTCCTGTTGGTACGGGCTAAAATGCGATTCATCTCATTTCTTACAATCATATATCCAGCATCTACACCCATGCCTGGTTTTGCCAGGCATTGCGTTGCCTTACAAGCAACGGCGATATTCGTTGATACTTCAGCTGAGATATTGGTTTCATTGCAGGTTCCACCACAATAACTACCGATACCAACTTTGTTACAATATAGTATCGCTTCAATCACATTATTGACACCACCTAAGTCAGGTGTCTTGATTTGCAACATATGTCCGGCTTTTGCGTCTGCAAAATCGATGATATCTTCTAACGTGTTGCACCATTCATCTGCAACGATTTCCAATAGCGAATTCTGTTTTTCCAATTCCTCTCGGATGACCTTTAGATAATAGATTGTATCTTCCTTATTTCCCGCGTCAATTGGTCCTTCTATACGAATGATATGCGGTTTCGCCGCCTCTTCTACTTTTAAAAGATACTCAACGATACGATCAATATTATTTTGGAAAGCCAATCCGATAGTTCCATATACATCAATATGGATAACTGGTAGATATTCTTCTCTTGGCTTATACGTATTGATGCGATTCTTCAGCCATTCAATATAGCGAATCAGGATTTCTCCGTCTGCACCTAGTTTGGTATCAACATTGTTGATCAAAGCATGCGGCAAGACATCTGCTTCTTTCAATATCATTTTATCGACATTGGTATAACGATCATCTCCACTCTGCGTAAAAATGGCGACAGAATCATAATGAGTATCATCGATGCCGTATTCCTTGCGAACCAATTCTGCCATTGTCATCCCTTGAAAAATAGCACTGGCACTCAACAATGCCTGCGTTAATCCATAACGAATTGCAGTATGAAGACGTTTTCCTTCTACCAACATTTTATCATATTTTTGAGCTAATGTCCTAAAGTTGTCAATCGTTTCTCCAATCAATTTTGGTTTGATATGAGTTTCTATAAATGGAATGTACTCATCTGCCAAAAACAACGGATCTCTTCCTCCGGTTCCAGAGTACTGTACAGCCGCACAATCTCCATATCCCACAGATCCATTCTCCAATACAAGTTGAATTGAAATTGCTTCTCCTTTTTGTCTTATGGATGCGAATCCGGGTAGGATTGGATCTCCTAAATAGAGAAAGCCATCGTTGATGGCTCCACTCTTGATGGCTTTTTGGTCGTCAAAGAAAAAGCCTGTATATGATTTTGTAACAATAACGTCTTTGATTTTCATGTTAAATCCATTCTCCTATGGTCTTCCGATAAGTTTCCCTTTACTGACAGAGTAGACATCATCTACTGTCAATTGGAAAGAGACTTCTCTTCTTTCTGATTTTGCTCTTTCTTGAATCTTTTTGCGATGAAATTGTTTGATTTCTTCAGAGAATCCTAAATTCCCGAACTCTAAAATTCGAATCATTCCTTCGTTATCTCTGGCAGGCAATACTTTTCCTGCATTATATTTACTCGGAGCAAATGGTATATCAAGCAATCCTTGCTTGAATGCATTAACGGTACCTACAGCTAAATCGCCATCTCCGACATCAATTACAACATCCATCAAACACTCAACTTCTTTGCTGATTTGTGCGATTTCGTTTTCCAATTCTTCGCTGTCGACCATGACTTGGTCTCGTAGCATGTTCACAATAAATTTGGATGCTTTAACCCCGAGTCCATTCGCTTCTTTCGTCGGGATTCCGATGGATTCATGAGGGGATTTGGAAATCAACTTGGTTGCTTTTGATAAAGCTGCAACGGTAGAACTATAGGAAATCAGCGCCATTGCTTCCGCTTCATCTTGAGGGAAACCACCCATCCATTGATGAAACACCGTGGATATTTCCATATCTTGATAACCGAATTTGTC
>JAFGQH010000078.1 GCA_016935815.1 Bacilli bacterium
AAAAAGATGCTAGTATCTAGTACTAACATCTTTACTCTTTTGTCTTTTTATTTAGTGTCCACTATATGGGGTTCACTATAATTCCTCAGTCCTTTTTTGACTCTTCTTTGCGAGTATTGATACCGAATGGCAAGTACAATGGGCAAACTCCCAATGCGGCTGTACCCACTGCAATCGCTGCGGGTATCAACATCCACCAAGTCCATACGATAGCCAATACGATGAATACAACACCAAGTGCGTAACGAATATAGCTATCTACTTTACCTACATTTTTCTTCATGTAAATCACCTCTGTATATATTATAATCTGAAACCACCAATAAATGAATCGATTTGCTTTGTGAATACGGAATCGATAATCTCAGACGAAAAAAAAAATTTTTTGCCAATTCTCTTCATTTGATATATAAGAAATGATACAATACAATAGAAAACAATCAATAATCATCATCATATTTTAATTTTGAAGAGTCTTCATACCCGATTTCGCTAAGAATCAGGATTTTCCTTTTGAAAGCGGAACTAATAAATACAATGCCTATTCTTGGAGGTGGATATGAAAAGTATCTTGAATGAAATGGAACACCTAATCGATGATCACCTTTATCAAAATGAATATAATTATATGATTTTGGCGAATTTGTTCACCCCGGAAACAGCACCTTCCATGCTCGGATATCCTACTGACGACTCGGGCTTTCATAAACAAGTGATTGTCAATGCTGATCCATCAAAAATCACATTATACCATATCAATTCCAACAATCATCGCTTGGCAGACAAGGAGCCAATATTCATCCCTTATGAAGCCATTGTTTCTTTCAAAATAAGTAGAAGCAGTTATTGGTTACGGAATAAACTGACGATCGAGACAAAAGAAAACACCTTTGTACTGGATTATGCTGATCGTCTGGTTGGCCTCAAAGACTTCAAAAAGAATCGGAAGCAGATTCATAACCTGATAAAAACCAAATTTATTCTAGCAAAAACCGCATAAAGATTCTGTTTTGCTAAAAATTCAAAAAATATATACATAAATTTTGAATTCACGAAACAAAAATGCTTCTTTTCTGTTATAATATATTTTGAATGAAACCATGATAATTACAAGGAGGGAAACATGGCTTATTGTAAGAATTGCGGACAGGAAATACATAATGATGCAGTAATTTGTCCACACTGCGGTGTTGCACAGAAAGAACTTTCAACCACTGGTACTGGACCGAATGATGTCGGGGGAATAGGTTGGGGCTTACTAGGTTTCTGTGTACCTGTTGCCGGATTGGTCTTGTACTTGATTTGGAAAGATGACAAACCATTGAATGCAAAAGCAGCAGGAATTGGTGCATTGGCCAGTGTCGGTGTTGCGATTCTGGTTTACATTATTTATTTTGTATTCATCATCTCAATTTTAGGCGCTTATTAATTAAGATATATTTATTAGGAGGAGAACATGGCTTATTGTACAAATTGCGGACATGAAATCAGTGATGAAGCAGTCGTATGTCCAAATTGCGGTGTGCCACAAAAGAAAGTAAAAGCAACCGCATCAAATGACACAGGATCGATTGGTTGGGGAATCTTGGGATTCTGTATTCCACTGGTTGGTCTAATCTTGTATTTGGTTTGGAAGGATACTCAACCAAACAATGCAAAAACAGCCGGAACTGGAGCGTTGATCGGATTTATTTTGAATATTATCGGATCGATTATCATCGCTGCAAATGGTGTTCCAGGATTGTAAGAGAATGAATAATGTCTTGTGGATATCCACAAGACTTATTTTCTGAATTGAGGAGAAACAATGTATTGTATACGATGTGGTAGAAAGTTGAATAGGGAAGATTGTACTTGTTTAGCAAGCAATCCAATTACAACAACAGAGTGGATCGCAACCATGGTCTTATTGATGACGATTCCCGTTTTTGTCTTGGGACTTGCTTCTGGGGGACATGACATCTTCCAAATCAATTACTGGTTCTTCGGGAATCTGAGTCTGATTGTGTTTCTGCTTATCGTTACCGGATTGCATTACACCTTTAAAAGACCGTTTTTACCACTCGTGTTCGGATGTCATCAAAAAATCGAAAGAACATTACTGATATTTGGAAAGGCTTTACCGCTTTGTGCTCGTTGTACAGGGATTTATGTTGGTGCTTTGATGTCCTTACTCATCACAAGGTGGAATTTCCTTCCCTGGTATGTCATCGTGCTCTTTGCGATTCCGTTATTTGTAGATGGAATCATTCAAAAATATAAGAATCTTAAGAGCAACAATATTCGAAGGTTCTTGACGGGATTGCTATTCTCAACACCATTTGTTTACTTGTTTTCCTTGACACAAACAGGAATTACTTATCTTTATCAAGAGCTAACTCGATGGATTTTATCATTGATTTAAGATAATGCAATCGATTTCAACAACCAATTTGGTTGTTTTTTTTACATGCAAACCTGCCAAAACATGCAATTATGTCATTGCATTTTGAATCAAAATAACCTATGATAAAGATGAGGTGAGAGCATGTATCGATTACCAGATTTAATGAAAATGTTTGATATACCAGAACGAACCATCCGTAGACATTTGTCACTAGGAATATTATCCGGATCGAAAGTAGGAGGATCTTGGAGATTTTCAGAAGAAGATGTAAAACAATACTTGGATCAAAATCAAATCACGAAATCTCAAAGCAAATCGGCTACCAACAAAGTATTTGATTTCATAAATGGCGTTTCCAATCTCAAAGACAAAACCTTGGTCTCTTTGAACCAACCAATCATGACAGAAGCCAAGGTGAAAGAATTGACTGATTTTGTCAATACATTGTCTCATGGATTCTATTTCAATATCAGTCCACATTCGAACCTGCAAAACATCACATTCATCGGAGATTTTGAGGATGCCATACATTTGACAAGATTAATGCAAAACAACCATGAATAGTCTATATAAACAATTGGATTCATTCATTGATCTCATTGATTTTGAAGAACTGTATCCAGGATTTCACAGATTTCCATTCGCGCTTTACGACTCAAAAAAAATATTTTTTAAAGATCATGATGAAGAGTGGAATGAACATTTTATCGGGAATACTGTAGTTGAATGGAAAGGGCAAAGATTGGCGATTTGGAACTTGGAATACGCTATCCAGGATTTGCCCGTATTCACCAGCAAAATAATCCATGAAATGTTTCATGCATATCAAATGGAACAGCACGAGCAACGTTTTCCGAATGAAATGAAGGGTTTGGAATACGAGTATGTAGAGGAAAACATGAGATACAAGATGAAAGAGACGAGGCTGTTGCTTGAAGCCTATGGAGCACAGTCTCGAGATTTCTTTCAAAGCGCATTGGAAATTCGAAAATGGAGAAGAAGTAAATTCCCTGACAGCGTTGCTTATGAAGCTGGTATCGAAGTGGTGGAAGGCACCGCTGTCTATGTGGAATGGAAAGCACTGAAGCAATTAAAACGTTCGTTGCCGATCAATCGATATGATCCATTGAGCAATCCGAAATATTATCTCCCTATCCGATCAGTTTCTTATCTTATTGGTGCACTATTTTTGGAACTGTCCGATTATCTAAATGTTCCACTTAGCAAATCGATTCAATACAATTCTAAGACCTATGACCTAGAATGGATTGAGTCATTCCACATATTGGAAAGCAAGACGATATTGCCCAAGATAGATTCTTCTTTTTTGAATGACTATTTTGAAACGATAAAAATAGAAAAAGAAACTATTTTAAAACAAGCAAATTGTTTCATGGTATGTGAGAAGATTATCGGATTCGATCCTATGAATACCAATCTGTTTGAGAATGCACTGATCGCAAAACATTTCTTGCGAGTACAAACAGGAGAAAATGTGCGTAATATCTTTGGCCCCTCCGTCGCTACTCTGGATGGCACCAAAGCCATTACCGTGAGTTATATCGATCCAGCCAGTAGTATCGAAACATAGCTACAGAATGAAAATAATATGGTACAATAATCCTGTCGAACATGACAGGAGGATTCTATGAGTTATTTTGAAATCGGTATGTTGATCTGTTTTGGTTTTGCTTGGCCAACTAATATCTATAAGAGTCTCAAGAGCAGAAGTATCGAAGGAAAAAGCGTCTTGTTTTTATATGTGGTTTTCATTGGATATCTCTTTGGAATCACTCACAAGATCGTTTATAACCTAGATATTGTCATTGTCTTTTATATTGTCAATGCAATTATGGTATTGATTGACCTGTTCTTGTATTACCGGAACAAACGATATCATTTGATACAAGAAGCAGCTTGAGCTGCTTTTTTTTATAAAAAGAAAGAAGGTGGATTCACCTTCTTGGTTTGTTCTGTTATTCCAATTGATCTTTTAAAGCTTTGTACATGATCTTCGGAGCGGCTTTCGGATTCAATTTATAGATCAAATTCATCATCTTGGAGTCTTTTCCCAAGAATACTTGGAATTTGTTTTTCTCCATGGATTTGATGATGATCTCGGCTGCCGCTTTGGCGGTAGTCATCTTCATTTTTGGTGCGTCTTCACTCGATAGAGTACCCATATCAACATTAGAGTTCTTGGCGATATCGGTTTCCAGTGCCCCAGGCAGTACCAATGTGACATTGACATTGGTCGGCATCAATTCCGCATACAATGCTTCGGTCATCAATTTGATTGCAGCTTTGGAAGCTCCATAAATCGCTTGTCCAGGTACCGGAAAGAAACCGCCCATACTGGAGACATTGAGAATGTGTGCTTCCGGACGTTCCAACAGATGAGGCAAGAATGTCTTCACCATGTAAAGTGTTCCATAAAAATTCACATTCATGACAAATTCGATCTGTTTGAAGCTGAGTTCATTCACCTTGATGAACGGTTGAATGATACCGGCATTGTTGATGACACCATCAACAGTTTTGTGTATCTTGATGATTTCTGTGAATAATCCTTCGACCGCTTCCAGTTTGGATAAATCACATACATGAGTGGAGAGAGATTTGCTATTGACTTCTTTTGCAATCGCAGTTAAACGCTCTTCGCTGATATCCACAGCTGCGACTTTCGCTCCATTGGCAAGCAACTGAAGAACAAGTTCCTTACCGACACCACCAGCTGCGCCTGTAACAACAATTGTTTTTCCTGATACTTTCATAAATTCCTCCTTATTTTTATATAATCATCCTTATCTTCATTATACTGCTTTCATTAAATCGAAGAAAGTAAAGTGCTGTTTTTCTGGTTTTTTGGGTTTAGATTTACTGTTTTTTCTGGTTCTATGCTATACTAAATACGAGGTGATAAAATGATTGAATTCTTTCAAAACCTGAATCCCGTCATAGCTGCTTTGGTTGGTACGGCATTTACCTATTTGTTGACCGCCTTAGGCGCTGGACTTGTATTCGGCTTTAAAACAATCAATCACAAAATATTAAATGCAATGCTGGGATTTAGTGCCGGAGTGATGATTGCCGCTTCGTTTTGGAGTTTGCTTTCTCCAAGTATAGATTTGGCTTCGGAACTCGGGATGATTCCTTGGGTTCCGGCAGTGATCGGATTTCTATCTGGTGGTGCATTCTTGATGTTGGTGGACAGATTACTTCCACATATGCACATAGAATCTCATCACAAAGAGGGTCTTTCCAGTTCTTGGAAACGATCTGTATTATTGGTTTTAGCGATTACTCTGCATAACATTCCTGAAGGACTAGCTGTCGGCGTTGCTTTTGGTGCAGCTGCAGCTGGATTGCCGGGAGCTTCCATAGGTGCTGCAATCGCACTTGCTCTTGGTATCGGAATTCAAAACTTCCCAGAAGGAGCCGCGGTCAGCGTTCCTTTACGACGCGAAGGAATGAGCGTTGGTAAGTCGTTCATGATCGGACAATATTCCGGGATCGTCGAACCGATTGCCGGTGTATTGGGAGCGTTATTAGCTATCTCGATGCGCAACTTTTTACCATATGCCTTGTCATTTGCCGCTGGAGCGATGATCTATGTCGTAGTAGAAGAATTGATTCCGGAATCTCAGATGATGAAAACAACGAAAATCGCGACAATTGGAGCGATGCTCGGATTTGCTGTAATGATGCTCCTGGATGTCGCATTAGGATAATAAGGAGGGATAAACCATGTTGATTGAATGGAATGGACATTCCTGTTTCAAAATATCCCACAAAGGATATTCGATTGTCCTGGACCCGTACAATCCAACCATGTTTCCAAGGATGAAACCATATGTTTTGGAAGCGAATATGATTTTGGCTAGTCATGGTCATGACGATCATAATTACCGACAGGGTGTGACTTTGATTCCCACTGATCTTCCCGATCCGTTTCAGATCGAGACGATCCATTCGTTTCACGATGATGCCAAAGGAAACAAACGCGGACCGAACAATATCACGATCCTGACGTCGGATTCGATACGTGTCGCACATTTTGGTGATTTAGGGTGTTTTTTGCAAGAAACTCAATACGAATTACTAAAAGGAGTCGATGCAGTTATGATTCCCGTTGGAGGACATTTTACGATTGATGCTCATCAAGCAAAAACCATCATTGATCGTATCAAACCGAAAGTCGTTATACCGATGCATTATCGAGGAGAGAATTTTGGCTTTCCGATGCTTGCAACGGTTGATGATTTTCTCAAACTTTGCAATCCATCGAAAATTGTCAGGTACGAGACCAATCAAATTGAAATATCGAATGCCACAAAACAACAAATCGCAGTACTCAAATATCTTTGAAGAAACGGATGATTTCATCCGTTTTTTCTTTGTCGGTTTTCAATTCGACGTTTTCTTATTATAATACCTGTATAACACTAACATAGGAGGCTCCACATGTTCACAAACAGATAACAGCCTGAAAAAGAAATCTTCTCTTTTCTGGCTTTTCCAAGAAACAGAGAATAGGAGAACCTTATGTTGGAAATACGAAAACTAACGATTCAGAAAATAGCCGAGAGGAGAACCCTTTTGGCTGATTTGTCATTTGTCATGAATACAGGCGATAAATTCGCGGTCATCGGTCTGGAAGGGATTGGTAAATCAACCTTATTAAAGGCAATCCTGGGGATGGAACTTCCTTATGTGGATCTGTCCGGAGAAATTCAAAAAATCAATACGAAAATTGGCTATCTACCTCAGAATATTCGGGATGTATGGAAACAAGAAAGTGCAATGAACTTTCTTTTAAAAGAAGAACCGCTAAATAATGTGTTACCGGAACAGTATGCAAAGCTTGGTTTGTTGGAAAAAATCTTGAATCAAGTCAAATTCGCTCCAAATGAATTCGTAGAAAACAAAAAAATGTCAGAATACAGTGGTGGCGAAATCGTCAAACTTGGCCTAACCAAAATTCTTTTGGATGAACCAGATGTCTTGCTGTTGGATGAACCGACAAATGATTTGGATTTGGATACCATCTTGTTTTTGGAAGATTTCATTTTGACAGAAACAAGACCGATTTTATTCATCTCCCATGATGAAGCTTTACTCGAACATACTGCAAATGGCATCATCCATTTGATGCAGACACATAAGAATACAAAAGCCATCAGTGTATTTTCAAAGATGACTTATACAGAATACAAAAAAAACCGTATAAACACACTCGATTCTCAAGAAACGATTGCGAGGAAACAACGGGCAGACCACAAACGCAAAATGGAGCGATTCCGTCAGATTTATCAGCGTGTAGAACACCTCCAGAATCAGGCGGTCAGAAATCCAAGTCAAGGACGTCTTCTAAAAAAGAAGATGCATTCGCTAAAGAGTACAGAAGCGAGGTATAACAAAGAGCAAGAGCGCTTCTTGGATATTCCCGAACGCGAAGAACAGATCGACTTGTATTTTGAATCAATGAATCCACTTCCAAACAACAAGACAATACTGGAGTATCACAATGAACAGGTTATAATCGGGGGCCGCGTTTTAGCTCGCGATATCAATTGGATCCTCAGAGGCCCTAAGAAGGTTGCCATCATTGGTAGTAATGGAATCGGGAAAACGACCTTCTTGAAGAAAATCCATCAGGACTTACTTCAAAATCCATCTCTGAATGTTGGATATATGAGTCAAAATTATACAGAGCTATTATCGGAAAATCTATCGATTGTAGATGGGATTCGCAAAGAATGTGATTTAGAAGAACATCGCATTCGCACACTGCTCGGGAGTTTAAATTTCACTGTCGAAGAAATGCTGGTTTCACCAAACCGTTTATCGGGTGGTCAACAAGCGAAACTATTGCTTTTAAAATTGGTTTTGTCAAACCCGAATGTTTTGTTGTTGGATGAGCCAACAAGAAATCTTTCCCCTTTGAGTTTGCCAGTGATTCATCAGTTGTTAAAGAACTTCAGAGGGTGTATCATCTGTGTCACCCATGACAGAAACTTCATAGAAGCAGTATTCGATGACATCTACGAATTGAAAGTGGATGGATTGCATTTGATCTAATATAGACGCAGAGCAGTTATCTGCGTCTTTTTTACGCCATTTTTTTACGCCTTGTTTTTTTGACAAAATGAATGTGATATAATGAAAAAAAACATAGGAGTCAAGATATGAAGAGAATATTAGAAAGATTCAAATATCGTTTTGACCAATTTTTATCGAAGGGTACAGTATCACTAGTGCTCTCTTTGTTTTTGTCAATGATTGTACTTGTGACAGCGATCGGAATCGTGTTGTTTTTGATCGATCCGAGCGGAGACTTGGGAGTTCTGGTTTGGACTAGTTTTATGCAGACATTGGATCCTGGAAATCTCAGTGGCGAGAGCGGCTCTGCCATTTATATGATCATGATGACAATCGCCACAATTGTGGGGATATTCATCACCAGTTTATTCATCAGTTTCATCTTAAACGGCTTCCAATCCAGGTTGGAGAATCTCAGTCGAGGACGTTCCAAAGTAATGGAAAACGGACATACTTTGATTCTTGGATGGGATGATAATATCTATGTGGTTCTAGAGGAGTTGATCGAAGCCAACAAGAGCATTCGAAAATCGGTTATCGTAATTTTGAGTGACAATGATTCAATCGAGATGAACCGCAATATCAAAGACAATATCAGGAACTCTTTCAATACCAAGATCATTTGTCGTAGCGGATCCATTTTTAAGCTTGATGATCTCGAAATGTGTAGCATTGCGGATGCGAAATCCGTAATCATTTTGGAAAATGACATGAATACGATCAAATCCTTATTGGTGGTTGTGAATTCCGAATTCTATCAAAGACCTACTGGTCATGTCAGCGCCTTGATGTATGATGAATGCAATATCGAAGTCGCTAAAAATATAGGTAAAGACAAACTCGAAGTCATCTATTTAAAATCGGCAATCACCAGAATCATCACACAAACCTGTTTACAGGCAGGATTATCTTATGTATACAATGAATTGTTGGAATTTGCCGGGGATGAAATCTATTTTTTCAAGGAGAATTCTCTCACTGGTAAAACCTTTGAAGAAGCGATTTTGTCCACTAAAAACGCTGTCGTAATCGGTTTGGTCCGAAACAATGTGACTCAAGTCAAACCAGCCATGGATACTGTGATTGAAGAAGGTGACCAATTGATTTTGATTGCAGAAGATGAAGATATCGCTATATTCGAAAAAGAGCCTCATGCGTTCCATGAGGCTTCGATTCAAAAAAAGAAACACCGCACCAGCAAAAGAGCGGAACAGATATCCATCATCGGATTCAACCGCAAAACCGTCGATGTGATCATGGAGTTCAACAATTACCTCGACAAACATTCCAAAATCAAAGTCTTGGTGAATTCCTATGATTATATTCAGGAGATCGAACAACTCGATATCGATGCGTCTAACATCGAAATCGAAACCTTTGTAGGAGAAACGATGTCAAGAGAGGTACTGGACAACTTCATGGAAGAAGCCTGTAAATACGTTATTATTTTTGCCAATGAGAATGTCCCGTTTGAAGATCAAGATTCGGAAACTTTATTGACACTCTTGCATTTAAGGGACATCGAAGAAAAGAAACAGACGAATTTTGATATCATTACCGAGATTGCCGATGTCAAGAATTCGGAAATCGTCGATTTGGCGAAAGTCGACGACTTCATCATCAGCGAACTGATTGCCAACAAGATGTTAGCCCAAATCTCCGAAAACAGACATTTGATCCATATCTTCAACCATCTATTGTCTACCGAAGGATCAGAAATTTATTTGAAACCAGTGGAAGATTACATCGACATCCATGCAGATGTAGATTTCTATACCTTGTCCAAAGCAGCCTGTCAGAGAGAAGAAATCGCGATTGGATTCAAAATGCGACGAGAGGCGCATTTGCCGATCGTCAATCTCAATCCGGACAAGTCGGATTTGATTCATTTCGAAGCAGGAGATATGGTGATCGTCATCTCTGAAGATTGATCAAACCAACAAAATCAAGCAATCTCATTTTGGGATTGCTTTTTCACTGTAGCACAGTGGCATCGAAAACAGATAATTTTCGATTTTGTTTTCCTTATAACAAAGACTTTGTTATAATAGATAGCATGAAAGGTTCCCGACCGATAAAGGGAATGATTTTAGGAGACGATTAATGTACGAAATCACATACAAGGAAATATTGAATAACGATGTCGAGTTGATGGTTGTGAATGCTCCATTTGTGGCGAAAAATGCTAAGCCGGGAAACTTCTTGATCGTTCGAGTGGATGAGTTTGGAGAACGCATTCCGCTGACGATCGTTAAACACGATGAGACATCGGTGACAATCATATATCAGAAACTGGGATATTCGACAACGTTGCTCAGTCAAAAACAAGCAGGTGACTCCTTGTTTGATGTGGTTGGACCGTTAGGAGTTCCTACTCACATCAGAGATGTAAAATCCGTCTTGGGAATTGCTGGTGGAGTCGGTTCTGCACCGCTTTATCCGCAACTGGAGGAGTATGCAAAAAGAGGAGCGGCTGTCGACCTCGTCATTGGAGGTAGAACCAAAGAACATTTGTTACTCGTTGAGGACTATAAGAAATTCTGTCGCAATATCTATTTTGCGACCGATGACGGATCCTTTGGCCACAAAGGGTTCGTAACTCAAGTGGCAGAAGAGCTCTATCAAAACAAGCAATATGATCTATCGATCGCAATCGGTCCACTGATTATGATGAAAAATACCGTACTGTTAAACAAGAAATACAACGTCTTGACAGACGTTTCTTTGAATCCAATCATGATCGATGGAACCGGAATGTGCGGAAACTGTCGTGTCACCGTTAATGGCGAAACGAGATTTGCTTGCGTTGACGGTCCGGATTTTCCAGCCGAAGGCATTGATTTTGATGAGTTGATGGTCAGGCAAAACTACTATAAATCAGAAGAGAAACATATCTGTAGAATGAAATTGGAGCCAAAAGATGAGAGCTGACAGAGTGAAAATGCCGGTTCAGGATCCCGATGTTCGCAATACCAATTTTTGTGAGGTCGCTTTGGGACTTGATCTGGAACATGCCAAGATGGAAGCCAGTCGTTGTCTCGACTGTAAAAATCCCAGATGTGTCGCTGCCTGTCCGGTTACGATTGATATCCCAGGATTTATCCAACATATCAAAGAAGAACAGATAGAAGAAGCCTACCATACCATCTATCAATCGAATATCCTACCGGCGATTTGTGGCCGCGTGTGTCCACAAGAAAAACAATGCGAAGGAGCTTGCATTTTAGGAATCAAATCCGAAAGTGTCTCGATTGGAGCTTTGGAACGCTTTGTCGGAGACTATGCGTTAGAACAAAAACTTCAAGTCAAAGAAGAAATCGAGGGACAGGAAGAACGCGTTGCCATTATCGGTAGCGGTCCTGCAGGAATTGCATGTTCGGCATCACTGCGAAGACTCGGCTATCAAGTCGATGTCTATGAAGCTTTACATGAATTCGGCGGTGTATTGAAATATGGAATTCCTGATTTCAGATTACCAAAAGACATCGTTGACAAAGAGATTCAAAATGCCAAGGATCTCGGTGTCAAATTTCATAAAAACGTAATCGTCGGAAAATCGATTACGATCGAACAGTTATTGCAGGAGATGAATTATAAATCCATCTTTATCGGTAGCGGTGCGGGATTACCAAAATCACTTGGTATACCAGGCGAGAATTTGACAGGAATCTATTTTGCAAATGAATTTTTGACCCGTGTCAATTTGATGAAAGCCAATCGCTTCCCGGAAGCACCAACACCGGTCAGAATCGGTGATAATGTCGCAATCGTTGGTGGCGGAAATGTAGCGATGGACGCCGCAAGAACCGCAAAACGTTTGGGAGCGAAAAATGTCTTTGTGCTCTATCGCAGAGATATGACCGCCCTGCCTGCAAGACGGGAAGAAGTGGAACATGCAATCGAAGAACACATCGATTTTCGACTCTTGCTAAATCCGGTGGAATTCATCGGTGAAAACTATGTGCTAAAACAAGTAAGATGCGAAGTAATGGAACTTGGAGAACCCGATGAATCCGGAAGAAGAAGTCCGGTTGGAACCAATACCTATAAAACCTTTGACATCGATTCCTGCGTGATTTCGATCGGACAGAGTCCAAATCCGATTTTGAAGACCGCAACCGAAGGTTTGGAAACGGATAAACGAGGACGAATCGTCGTCAACAATCATCAAACATCAATACCGGGAGTTTTTGCCGGTGGGGACGTTGTCAGTGGGGCGGCGACCGTGATCCTAGCAATGGGCGCAGGAAAAGAAGCTGCAGTCGAAATCGACAAATACATTCGTGAGAATCGAGGATAGTATCATGACAGAGAAGAAGAAAGAGCGACAGACATTTACAAAACAGGAGAATTGGTGGCATTTTATCAAATTCACCGGGTTTTCCATTTCTGCCGGATTGATTCAAGCTGTATCCTTCACGATCATTTTCAAACTATTGAATGAGACCAAAGAATATTGGTGGTATGCATACTTGCCGGCTTTGGTGCTATCGGTGATCTGGAATTTCACATGGAATCGGAAATTCACTTTCAAATCCGCTGCGAATATTCCTTTGGCGATGATGAAGGTCACGTTCTATTATTTGATTTTCACACCGATTTCAGTATTCGGAGGAGATTATCTTGTCGATATTCTCTTATGGAACGGATATCTGGTTACCGGAGGAATGATGGTGCTCAACTTCATTACTGAATTCCTTTTCACGAAATTCGTGGTGTATAAGAATCAGATCAATACCGCGATTGAGAAGGAAACAATCATAGAGGAATAAGAAAAAAGATCGAATTTGATTTCGATCTTTTCTTTTTTAATATGTCCAATTATTGAGCGGGATTGATTGGTACGAACACTCTCGTAGCCAATTCCTTGTCGAGCATGTAAAGCCCTGCGTCTTTCACCAGTTTGACTTTCTCGATCAAACGTGTGAAGTTGTCTTCCTCCTCGACTTGTTCATCCACATACCATTGCAACAAGCTGACACTTGCATAATCGTTTTCTTCCATTGACAGTTTCATCAATGCATGGATTCTTCTTGTAACTTCTTGTTCGTGAGCCAAAGACGTTTCCAATACTTCCAAAACCGAATGGAATTCGTTTTGAGGTGTTTCGAAACCTCGGATGTCAACTCTACCTCCACGATCGTTCATGTAATTCATGAATTTATCGGCGTGTGCCATTTCTTCTTGGAATTGGATGTCAAACCAGTTGACAAAACCGTCCAAAGAAAGAGTCGCAAGATAGTTTTTCATCGCCATATAGACGAATGCAGATTCGATTTCAAAGTTTAATTGTGTATTCATAGCTGCTTCTACTTTTTTATTCATATTGTCACTCCTTTCTTTCAATTCTATTATACAATATACCGGTTTAATGAACAACCTTAATGCTCCTGGAATGAAATCGATTTTAAGAAACGATCAACATCCTGATAGGAATCCAATTGGATGATTTCTCCCGGGAAGTCTTTTAACAATTCCCTGATGTAAGGCAAACGCTCTGTACGAAAATGTTTGACATATTCGATGAAGTCTTCGTGAAGGATTGAATTATCAAATCCCGACGCGATATCATCTCTTGGAAGATTGTCTTTGATTCGTCTCAAAACATTGTTCAAACAGGTTGAGGTATCGAGATTGAAGAGAATCACAGTATCCGAAAACCCGAGTCGAAACGGTAAAGTGCCACTGTAATTGCCATCGATAATGAATCGATCATTCTCGCTTATAAATCGTTCGATTTTTTTCTTCAACTCTTCACGACTGATATGATTGTAATTGTCGATATGGAAGATTTGGTCCAAATGCAACAAGGCAATCCCGGTCTTCTTAGCCAATTGCTTTGCCAGAGTAGACTTGCCACTGCCGGGAGAACCGATAATCAGAATCCGGTCCATCAATACACCCTCCCTATTTTATAATTTTGTATCGTCTACGCTGTCCAAGAATTCCTTGATCGGTCCAATGATAGAAGCGATAGTCCCTTTCTCGAATGGATTCAATAATTCGGCACTTAGCAAGAGTCCGGTATATGGTTTAGATCCACCCAATTTACAGAGTTCCAAATAGTTTTCAAATGCGGCTTCGTGATCGTTTCTGCTGCGAATGAAATATTCAAATGCCGAAATCTGAGCCAAGGTATAATCGATGTAATAGAACGGTGAACTGAAAATATGTCCTTGTCGGAACCAGTAGGTTCCTTTGTCCATGAAGGAATCGTCATCATAATCTTTGAACGGCAGATATTTTTTCTCGATTCTCCGCCATAGAATTTTACGCTCATCTGGAGTCATCTCCGGATGTTCATAAATGCCATGTTGGAATTCATCCACCAGGACACCGTATGGAAGGAAGGACAAAGAAGAAGCGACATGATCGAATTTTGCTTTTTCTGTATCTTCTTCAAAGAACAGGTGATACCATGGCCATGTCAGGAATTCCATACTCATGGAATGGATCTCACAAGCTTCCAGAGTCGGCCAACGATATGGAGGAATCTGGGCTCTTGATTGGTACACCTGGAATGCATGTCCTGCTTCATGAGTCAAAACGTTGACATCATGTGCGGTTCCGTTAAAATTCGCGAAGATATAAGGACTATCATATTCCGGAATGAAGGTACACCATCCACCTCCGGATTTGCCGGCTTTCGCATCGAGTTCTAAGACGTTCATATCCACCATGCGATGGAAGAATTTCCCGGTTTCACCAGATAATTCATCGTACATTTTGGTGGCATTGTTTACCTGCCAAGCACGATCGCCTTTTGGGGTTGGATTTCCAGACTTATATGATAAGGTCAGGTCGTAGGATTTGTAATCAGAAATACCGATTCGTTTTCCCTTGCGATCTGCGAGTTTTGCGACAATTGGAACGATGTTTTCGTACACTTGATCGCGGAACCGTTTGACTTCGACAGATGTATAGTCGGTTCTTCCCAAACGATCATACCCCAATTGCACGAAATTTGGATATCCTAAGGTGTGGGCTATCTTGGTGCGAATCTTGACGAGTTCGTCATAGATGCGATCCAAATCGCCTTCTTTTTCAGCCAAGAATCCGGATACGGCTAGTTGCGCTCTATGTCTTGTATCTCGATCGGGTTTTTGCATAAATGGAGCCATCTGACTCAAATTGTAAGTTCCGCCGTCGAATTCGATTTTCGCACTGGCGAGCAATTTGGAGTATTCGGTAGTCAATTTGTTCTCTGCTTGCAAGTCAGGAATGATCTCTTCTTTGAATGTTTTTTCTTCCAATTCGGCTTGGGCAAAAATAAGCCCGCCCAGTTCTTGTTCCAAAACCTCTCGGTTTTTAGATCGAAGAAGGCGCTTGTTGAATTCGCTACTGGACGCTTGGAGGACAGGTTGATTGATGTCGAAAAACTCCTGTTCCTTTTCATAGAATTCATCTTTGGTATTGATGGCATTGCGAATCGATGCCAATGTGCTTTGGGTATCGAAAGCATCCAAAATTCGAAAAACTTTATGGATGGCTTCCAATTCGGTTTTAAAGTCTGCATCAGAACCGATAATCTCATTCCATTGTTTCAGTTCCTCTTGGACTTTTGTAATATCAGGTCTTTGATATTTGAATTCTTCAAATTTCATAATATTTCCTTATATAATAGATTTAGGTTATTAA